>NZ_JBFUGE010000040.1:0-23798 GCF_056403075.1 Ideonella sp. P3_A4
CGTCCGACCAGGTMGTGAGCCTGACCGCCAACGGCGCCAAGCTGACGCTGCAAGGCGGCAAGAGCCGCTTCACGCTGCAGACGTTGCCGGCCGAAGACTTCCCGCTGGTCAACGAAGCGGTCGACTTCGGCCCGGTCTTCTCGGTGCCGCAGAAGACGCTGAAGACGCTGATCGACCAGGTGCACTTCTCGATGGCGGTGCACGACATCCGCTACTACCTGAACGGCATCCTGTTCGTCGCCGAGGGCAAGACGCTGACGCTGGTCGCCACCGACGGCAGCCGCCTGGCGCTGGCCCAGGCCCAGCTCGAGAACGACATCCCGAAGCAAGAGGTGATCCTTCCGCGCAAGACCGTGCTCGAGCTGATGCGCCTGCTGAAGGACGACAAGGACGGCGGTGACGAAGCGATCGAGATGCGCTTTGCCGGCAACCAGGCCAAGTTCACTTTCTCGGGCATGGAATTCGTCACCAAGCTGGTCGAGGGCAAGTACCCCGACTACAACCGCGTGATCCCGAAGAACCACAAGAACATCATCACGCTGGGCCGCCAGCCGCTGCTGGCCAGCCTGCAGCGCGCCGCGATCCTGACGAGCGAGAAGTTCAAGGGCGTGCGTTTGAACATCGAGCCCGGCGCGCTGAAGATCGCGTCGTCCAACGCTGAGCAGGAAGAGGCGAAGGAAGAGCTCGAGATCGACTACGACGGCCCGGCGATCGAGGTGGGGTTCAACGTGACCTACCTGATGGACGCGCTGGCCAACATCGGCCACGAGATGGTCAGGCTCGAGATGCACGACGGCAGCTCGGCGGCCCTGATCACCGTGCCCGAGCAAGAGGGTTTCAAGTACGTCGTGATGCCCATGCGCATCTAGGCGTCGCGCGGGGCCTGACCCACCCCCACCCCTGACCGGCGGGCTTCCAAGCCCGCCAAGCCGTTTTTAAGGGGCTTGCCGGGCCTGTCCCGGCTCGAGCCCCCACCTGAAGAAATGCCATGAGCGATCCCAAGACCCCCACCCCCGGCAGCCCCGACGACGACGGCGTCACCCGCCGCGAGATCCCTGCGGCCGAAGGCCTGGGGGCCTCCACGGGTGCGGAAGCCTCGGCCGCCTATGGCGAAGGCTCGATCCAGATCCTCGAAGGCCTGGAGGCCGTGCGCAAGCGCCCGGGCATGTACATCGGCGACACGTCCGACGGCACCGGCCTGCACCACCTGGTGTTCGAGGTGGTCGACAACTCGATCGACGAAGCGCTGGCCGGCCACTGCGATGACATCAGCGTCACCATCCACACCGACAACTCGATCAGCGTCACCGACAACGGCCGCGGCATCCCGACCGGCGTCAAGATGGACGACAAGCACGAGCCCAAGCGCTCTGCCGCCGAGATTGCGCTGACCGAGCTGCACGCCGGCGGCAAGTTCAACCAGAACAGCTACAAGGTCTCAGGCGGCCTGCACGGCGTGGGTGTCAGCTGCGTCAATGGCCTGTCGAAATGGCTGCGCCTGACGGTGCGCCGCGACGGCCAGGCCCATTTCATGGAATTCCGCCAGGGCATTCCGCAAGACCGCCTGCTCGAGCAGCGCGATGGCTTCGAGATCAGCCCGATGAAGATCATCGGCGAGACCGACAAGCGCGGCACCGAAGTCCACTTCCTGCCCGACGAAACCATCTTCACCAACATCGACTTTCACTACGAGATCCTCAGCAAGCGGCTGCGTGAGCTCTCGTTCCTGAACAACGGCGTCAAGATCCGCCTGGTCGACGAGCGCAACAACAAGGAAGACAACTTCGCCTACGCTGGCGGCGTGAAGGGCTTCGTCGAGTTCGTCAACAAGGGCAAGAAGGTGCTGCACGCCAACATCTTCCACGCCCGTGGCGACAAGCTCAGCGACAACAACACCAACGTCGGTGTCGAAGTGGCGATGCAGTGGAACGAGAGCTACAACGAGAACGTGCTCTGCTTCACCAACAACATCCCCCAGCGTGACGGCGGCACCCACCTGACCGGGCTGCGCGCGGCGATGACGCGGGTCATCAACAAGTACATCGACGACAACGAGATCGCCAAGAAGGCCAAGGTCGAGATCACCGGCGACGACATGCGCGAAGGCCTGGCCTGCGTGGTCAGCGTCAAGGTGCCGGAACCGAAGTTTTCGAGCCAGACCAAGGACAAGCTGGTCAGCTCGGAAGTGCGTGCCCCGGTCGAAGACATCGTCAGCCGCCTGCTGACCGACTGGCTGCTCGAGAACCCGACCGACGCCAAGATCATCTGCAGCAAGATCGTCGACGCTGCCCGCGCCCGCGACGCCGCCCGCAAGGCGCGCGAGATGACGCGTCGCAAGGGTGTGCTCGACGGCATGGGCCTGCCCGGCAAGCTGGCCGACTGCCAGGAGAAAGACCCGGCGTTGTGCGAGATCTACATCGTCGAGGGTGACTCCGCCGGCGGCTCCGCCAAGCAGGGCCGCGACCGGAAGTTCCAGGCCATCCTGCCGTTGCGCGGCAAGATCCTGAACGTCGAGAAAGCGCGCTACGAAAAGCTGCTGAGCTCGAACGAAATCCTGACGCTGATCACGGCGCTGGGCACCGGCATCGGCAAGGGCATGGGCGGGGACGATTTCAACCCCGACAAGCTGCGCTACCACCGCATCATCATCATGACCGACGCGGACGTTGACGGTGCCCACATCCGCACGCTGCTGCTGACCTTCTTCTATCGCCAGATGCCCGACCTGGTCGAGCGTGGCCACATCTATATCGCGCAGCCGCCGCTGTACAAGGTCAAGCACGGCAAGGCCGAGCAGTACCTGAAAGACGGCACCGAGCTCGACGCCTACCTGCTGAAGGTGGCGCTGGACGGTGCACAGATCGAGCCCGGCGACACCAAGCCCACCATCCGAGGTGAGCAGCTCGAACTGCTGGCACGCCACTATGTGCAGGCCACAAACGTCATCAACCGCCTGTCCGCCTGGATGGACGTGGAAGCGCTGCGCGCGCTGAGCGACGGCCTGACGCTGGCGCTGGACGACATGGCGCAGGCCGAGACCAGCGCCGCGGCGCTGAAGGCCGCCTTGCACGACGCCGAAGTGGAAGCGGTGTTTGACCAGCGCACTGACAAGCACCTGCTGCGCATCAGCCGCCGTCACCACGGCAACATCAAGAGCAGCATCATCACGCCCGACTTCGTGCACGGCGCAGACTACGAAGCGCTGGCTGTCGCAGGCCGCGAATTCAAGAACCTGTTGACCGCCGACGCGGTGGTCAAGCGCGGTGAAGGCGAAAAGCAGAAGGAAAGCAAGGCGGGTGACTTCCGCGCCGCGATGGCCTGGCTGATGACGCAAGCCGAAAACTCGGTCGGCCGCCAGCGCTACAAGGGCCTGGGCGAAATGAACCCCGGCCAGCTGTGGGAAACGACGATGGACCCGACCGTGCGCCGCCTGCTGCGTGTGCAGATCGAAGACGCGATCGAAGCCGACAAGGTCTTCACGATGCTGATGGGCGACGAGGTCGAGCCGCGGCGCGATTTCATCGAGACCAATGCGCTGCGGGCGGCGAACATCGACGCCTGATCGATCGACCGATCCACCGAGATCACTCTCACCGAACGGCTTGCAGCCTCGCGTTGCAAGCCGTTCTTGCTTTGGCGACAAAGCGCTTCTGTTGCGGTCATCGAAAGTTCGATAGGGAGTGGTGGTGATTGAACCTGACGAAGAGCAGCTGGCGATCTTGGCCAGCACGGCCCGCTTCAATGCCATTGACGGCAATGCCGGCGCTGCCAAGACGACGACCCTGGCCCTGAAGGTCCTGGACGCACTGCGTCACGGCATGGCGCTGGAAGACATCCTGGTCTTGACGTACAGCCCGGCGGCCGTTCTGGCCTTTCAGCAGCGGCTTCGCTGGATCGGCGTCGAGCGCGAGATCGTCCTTCGCCTGAACATCTCGACCTTTGATGCGTTGTGCCACGAACGTCTGCAGATGCTTCAGGGTGACTGCGAATACCTGAAGCATCCGACCCGCCAGGTCTACGAGACTGTTCAGCGCGCCATCCAACAAGCCCGTATCCGAGCAGAGCGCCACAACCTCGGCAGCGCCTTCATCATTCCTGGTGAGGGGACTCTGTTGATTCCCGTCCTGCTGCATGCGTTCAGGCGCTTGAAGGGGACCATGGCGGTCAATGCCCTGGGCAACGAGTTTGTGTTGACCGAGGCATCAGCCCTTGAAGCTGGGCTCGATTTCACCGAGACGGCGGTGATGCAGGCCTATGAGGCACTGCGATGCGGCCTGGGCGAAGAGCCGCGCAGTTTTCGCGACAGCCTGGCCCCGCTGTTCCGCCTGCCCGACGATCCGTTCTACGACATGGCATGTGTTCTGACAGCGGACGACCCGATCTTTGACCACGAGTCACACCCACTGAGGCTCGGTGCGCGCTTGATCGTTGTCGACGAGGGCCATGACCTCAACCGGGCGATGTTCACCGTCCTTCAACATCTGGTGGATGTGAACCCGGTCGAACAGGTCTTCGTGGTGGGTGATCGCGACCAGGTGGTGCATTCGGATGGCGGCGCCGACGCCGGCTTCATGAACAGCCACTTCGAGGCCGGTATCGGAAAGCTGCGGCGAATGCCGCTCACGACCTGTCGCCGGTTTGGCGAGCGATTGGCGGGGCCGCTGGGTGCGCACGCGTCGAAGGAATACGCCGTTGCCGCGGGGCGCCACACCGAGATCGTGATCGCGCGCGCACGCACCACCGGCGCTGTGGCCGCGCTCATCGAAGGCGAGTTCAACCAAAAGCGCCTTGAGAACGAAGGGCCCGTCAGCCTCGCCGTGTTGCTGAGGCACCCCGGCGCTTCGGTGGACCTTGAAAGCGCGCTGGAGCGCAGAGGCTTCCACGTCGAGACCCATGGCTTCGAGCCGTTTCTGCAGCGGCCGGAGGTGCAGTTCCTGCGAACCTTGGTGGCCTGGGTGACGCAGTCGGTAGACACGCTCGCACAGTCCAACCTTCTCGCGATCCAGGATGCTTTCGCCGAGTTCACGGGTTGCCGTGGCCACGAGACGACCCAAGGCGTGCGGCACAAGAATCTGCCCGCGTTCAAGGACTACTTCCTCGGTGATCCCGGGGATTTCGTGCGTGGCGTCCGGCATGAAGGGCCCGTGCTTTCATTCGTCGACGATGAGGCACGCGCGGCGCTGCACCGCTTCATCGTCATGTTCGCTGCCGGCATCGAGCCGAATGATCTGCATCTGCGACTGCAAGAAGTTGGCTTTGCCCACCTGTTCAAGCATGCGTTCGTTTACGACGAGCAGGTCGAAGAGGCCATGGCGGCGATGACCAGCTTCGCACGCACCGCGCTAGGGTTCGAGACCTTTGCCGGCTGGCTCAAAGGCATGGCCCAGCGAGAGTGGGCCGCCAAGAGCGAGCGCCGTGGCCATCAGCGCGTCATTCGCTTGTTTGCGGTTCCGGCAGCCAAGGGCCTGGAGTTCGACCACGTGGTGATGCCTGACGTCGATGCTGGCCAATTCGATGGCTCCGCCCAGGAAGAGCGCAACCTCTTTTACGTGGGCGCTTCACGCGCGCGGCTTCGTCTGACGATGACATTCCGCGATCGGTCCAGTTCCTTCCTCCACGCTTTCGGGCGAGAGTCGGATTGGGATGAGGTGGTGGGGTCGGGCGACACCTCAGCCTAGTGCCGGCGCGGCGCTTCAAGATCGTCGACTACCATCACCCTTCACCGTGCCCGCCTAACCAGGCAGCTCGGGATACACCACGACGCTGCCGAACCGGCGGTGATCGACACGGAGGGACACCGAATGAACGCGCACCAGCAGCCCGACAGGCATTCCATGGGCGCGCGTCGTTGCGCCCCCTCCACCAACCGACGTTGGCTGGCCCGCCTCGGCACCATCACCCTCGCGTCGTTGCTGATCGCGGCATGTGGCGGTGGGGGTGGTGGAAGCGACGGCGGTGACGACGGCCCGATCCACGTGCCACCCGACTCGTCTGAGCAATGGACCCTCGTGCCGGCCGCCAGTGTGGGCATGGACGGCGCGCTGCTGGCGCAAGCCGTGTCGACGCTGCCAGCAGAGTCAGTGCATGGCCTGGCTAGCATGATCGTGATGCGCCATGGCCAACCGGTGCTCGAGCAGTACTGGAACGGCTATGACAAAGACACGCTGCACGACCTGCGCTCGGCGACCAAGAGCATCACCTCGCTGATGGTCGGCATCGCGATCGACCAGAAGGCCCTGGATGGTGTCGACGAACCGCTGGCCAAGCACTTGTCCGCGGCGTATCCGACGGCCCCGGTGCTGCAACAGGGCCTGGTGCTCGAAGACCTGCTGACGATGCGCAGCGGCGTGGCCTGCGACGACTGGACGGCCAGCTCGCCCGGCAACGAATCGAAGATGTACCAGCACACCGACTGGGTCGGCTTCTACCTCGGCCTGCCCTCGGTCGCCATAGGCGGCATGAAGACGCAGTACTGCACCGGCAACCCGGTCACACTCGGCCGCGTCATCGTCGAGGCCAGCCACACGGCCATCCCGACCTTTGCCAGCACGAACCTGTTCACGCCGCTGGGCATCCGCCACGCGCAGTGGGCCAGCTTCGACAACGACCACCAGACCGACACCGGCGGCCACATCCAGCTGCGGCCACGCGACATGACCAAGCTCGGCCAACTTGCCTTGCAACGCGGCGCTTGGAACGGCCACCAGGTCGTCTCCAGCGACTGGATCGACCGCTCGACCAGCCTGCACACGCACTTCACCACCTTCCTCGGCGACACCCGCAACGGCTACGGCTACCTGTGGTGGCGCAGCACCGAGCGCTATGCCGGCCACACCGCTGAGATGTTCTTCGCGAACGGCAACGGCGGCCAGTACATCTTCGTCATCCCGTCACTCGACCTGGTGGTGGTGTTCACGGGCGAGAACTACAACTCAGATGCCCAGAACCGGCCGTTCGAGATCTTGGACACGTATGTGTTGCCGGCGGTGGTGGGGTAGCTGCATGCGCTGGTGGGCTTGGGCGAAAGGAACGCCGAGCATCTCTAGGGAATCACGATGGACCGCACCTTGACGTTGCTAGGGTCAAAGACCTGCTGCAGCGAGTCCCTCAGCGCCTGGAGTACTGACGGCTCTGCGATGCCATGGCGTGTGTGGGAAATGACTACATTGCCACGAGCGTTGCCCCAACCCTCGTCGGTGTCGTCGATGGCCAGCCACGTCGCAGGTTGGCGTCGCTCAACATCGCTCAGGACTTGACGACCTCGAGAGAGCCCGTCGAACAGCACCTTGTCCATTCGCGAGTGAAATGTCGCGCCGATAGCGCGTTGTCGAAGATTGGGTGGTAGTCGGCTTGCCGCCCGGCTGAATCGGTACTGCCTGGCCCACGAAGTGCTGAGGACGATGCTTACATTCGGGTAGGGCGCGAGGAGTTCTATGAGCAGTTCGGCATGCTCAAAGAGTCTGTGGCCCGCAGCAGCCAAGCTGTCGTCGAGGTAGGCGCCACGCTGCGGCCGCCAGTAGACCGCCTCCGGGTGCAAGACACCATCAAAGTCCAGGTAGAGAACGGCGCCGTTTCTTCCTTTCACGCGGCTCCTCCCTTCAGCGATTGCGTCAGGATGCTCTTAGCTGGGGAAGGCATGAGTCTGGACCGTCAAAGCGAAGCGCGAAGATGCTCGCGGGTTTCAGCGTCACTGACCCAGACAAAGAGTCCATGGATGGCGCGTGTCATCAGAATTCGGTAGGCCTGCGTGACCTTTTCGAGCAGCAACTCGCCATGGGGACCCGCTGGAGCCAGCTGCCCTTCATTGGCAGCACGGCGTGCGATCAGGCCGACTCCGCTTTCATGAACGTGGTTGACTTGCACGACCCATTTGCCGTCGCGCCAAACCAGATCCTCCAACCAGATCAGCCCAACATAGTGGAAGTCGAAGCCACGTACGGCATAGGGGCAGCCAACTTCGCACAAAGGATCAGTCGCCATCGCGCTACCTGGTCTCGCCTGCACAAACGGCGTGTAGTCGCCTTTGGGAACGACATTCCAAGGCTTCGTCCACAAGCGCGTCTCGCCGTTGACGACGATTGGCTCGCAAAAATCCTGGCCTTCAGGCTTCGCCAAGTGCGGGTTGATGACGCCTTGAGTTTTCCAAGGGCGCGAGTAGCTGGAGAGAAGTCTCACCGTATGGTTTGGCGACAGTTCACGAAGTGCACGCTCTAACGCAAACGGATCGTCATACAGCCGATAGTTAAAGGCTTGCCGAGTTGCCTTCGGCATGGTGTACGAGCCAGCGTTCTCGGCAGCGAGCAGCGCAGGGTCGGCCTCGTGAAGGAGATCTCGAGGCAGTCCGGCGCGCCCGCCACGCGGAAATGCAAACACGTTGCCTGTGGCCGCTGGCTGCGCGTTCGCGACGGGATCCGATCTCCACGTGCTGGCGTGGATCTGATTGACTTCGGTGGGTGAGTCAGCGAGAAGCGATTCGACCCATGCAACGTACTCAGCAGACCCTGCGCATCGGAACTGCGCACCAGCCAGAGAGACGGTCTCCACATCGGCGTCGAGTTCGGAAGCCCATTGCCGAATGTCTGCGACGGTTGTGTTCTCCCTGGCGCGGAAGCTTTGTCGCGGGTCGATGAAGAACACAGTCATTCTGCTGGCCCGCATGATTTGCCAAGCTTGCGGTCCAAGGCCAGTGACAAATCCGTACTGCCCCACGCCGTGCTCGCGCTCCGGATTGATCAGCGCATGGGCTTCATCAACCAGTGACACAAGGCAAGCGTCGTTTTCGGATCCAGGCTGATACCTCACCAGCTTTTGCATGGACTGCAGCTCGGCCATGTGTTTGCGCCATTCGCCTGCATTCTTGAACAGGGCGTCGTTGGCGAACGCCTTGCGCAGTGCGCTGAGGCGCGACGTGGTCAGAGGAGTGAAGCTTGTGGCCTTGCGTGCAACTCCGCGACCAACCCGATCGCCGGCCACCTTGTCGATCAAATGGCTCCAATTGCTGCCTTGGCTCATCGAGGTCGTGACCAGCACGACGTTGCCTTCCGGAGGGCGTGATCGGTCACAAGCGACGCCCAGAGGCGCGCGGCAACCGCTGACTTTCCAGATCCAGGTGGCCCTTCTACCAACAAGACTTTGCGCCGCCCGGTGCCGCGCTTGACCAACAGGTGGTTGATTCGAGCGCGACACAACGAGAACGCGTGTCGTTGGTTGTCCAGCAGCTCGAACGGCCCACCTTCTTCATCGAGTAGTTCGGCTCCGATCTGCGCCATGAAACTGCGGTCTTGCTGATAGTTGCCGCGCGAGAATTCTTGAGCGAAGGCTGAATCAGCCTCGGTCAAACGTGCACGGATGAACGATGGAATCGCAGTGGCGGCGTCTTGCGTGCTCGTGGTGAACAGCGGGAAGTCGTGCGACAGCTGTTCGTTGGGAGCAGCACAGTAGGGTGCCGTTACGAAGGCGCTTGTGAACAGGACGCAGCCATGAACGCGCGCTGCACGGTCCAACACAGCGGAGTGGAACCGTTGACAGTAGTGAACGTAGCCGCGCACTTGATCTGATGGATGGAGTTCTTGCGCGCCGCGTCGATCAATGAGGCCTTCCCAGGCGCCGGGCCTGTCGAGATTGGTATCCCAATCCTTGAGCTCGATGATGATCGCCGCGGGCTGGCCGTTGCCGCGCCCCAGAAGGACGACATCACACCAGGCAGATGCGCCCGGCAGCTGGTACTCGAGTGCTACGTGATGCTCGCGGCGGGCGAAGTGAAGGTGGAGCGCGCTCAGGCCTGGATGGGTCAACACCTGGGCCAACTTCGGCAAGCTTCGCTGCCAAGCCTGAAGCTCCGCGTCGCCGGATCGACCGGTTAGCCGGCGGAGTTCGTCCAACAGCTCCGGAAGGTCCGATTCAACTGCGCGATTGAACTCGGCCACGGTCAGCAGCATGCATCCCTCCTATCGTTGACACCGGCGACAAGTCTAGGGTGTGTGAAGGTGCGTGGCGGAGGTGACCCTGGCAAGATGGCAACTGTCGAGAAAGAAGCGAGAGCAAGTTCGATGGACATTCAAGGCCTTCAGACCACGTTGCGGCAGTTCGCGGCAGATCGGAACTGGCAGCAGTTCCATACGCCTAAGAATCTTTCGATGGCCCTGATGGTTGAAGCGGCAGAGCTGGCGGAGATCTATCAGTGGATGACACCAGAGCAGTCTCGAGAGGCACATCAAAATCCGGCGATCAAACAGCACATCGGCGAAGAATTGGCCGATGTGCTGCTGTACCTGCTGCAAGTAGCCGATCAGACCGGCACGGACCTGGAGCGTGCCGTCAGTGACAAGCTGGCCAAGAACGCGATGAAGCATCCGCCCTCTGCAACGGCCTGAGGTCCATGAAGCGCCGCCTTGATCTACTTACTAGGCAGACCGTTCTCGCGGCACTGGACGAATTTCGTCGCTTGGGTAGGGCGGGCTTTCTTGAGCGCTATGGGTTCGGCGAAGCTCGCGACTTCTTTGTTCGCCATCCGGTCACGGGCGAAGTTTGTGATTCCAAAGCGATCGTCGGTGTCGCTTACGGCATGCAGTTCCCCGACGAAGGAGCGCTGAGGCCGACAGACTTCTCCGGCGGACTCTCAACCGTCGTTCCCCTGTTGCGGTCGCTCAACTTTGAAGTGCTGAACTTGCAAGAAGTTGATGCGGTTCAAGAGCCTCAGACGAGGCGCAACTGGTCTCGGACAGAAGTGGAGTTGCTGGTCGCAGACTACCTGCAGATGTTGACTCTCGAACTGACTGGTCAAACCTACAACAAAGCCGAGCGGCGGAGGGCGTTAGTGCCTCTGCTCAATGGGCGCAGTGAAGCCTCGGTGGAATTCAAACGGCGCAATGTGAGCGCAGTCATGGGTCGCCTTGGGCTGCCACGCATTCGAGGTTATGTTCCGGCGGAGAACACCGAGGAAGAGCTGCTGGCAGACGTCGTGGCGGCTCAACTGAACGGACTACCGCTGCTCGACCAGGCCGCGGAAGCGGCGGTCGAGCTACCGGCCGCGGAGGCGGAGGCTGTGGATTTCGCGGCTGCGCTGGCAGAGGCGCCAGCCAAGCGGATACGGACATCGGAACCCTCCGCCGGATATCACCGGCATCCCGTTCGCCGCGACTATCTTGAGAGAGAAACCCGCAACCGCTCGCTGGGGCTGGCGGGCGAACGATTCATCGTTGATTTTGAGCGCTGGCGGCTGCTGAAGAGTGGCCTAGGGCAGCTGGCGGACAGGGTAGAACACAAGTCGCAAACAGCGGGCGATGGCCTGGGCTATGACGTACTGTCGTTCAACATGGACGGCACGGAGCGACTCATCGAAGTCAAGACAACGGCCTTCGGCGAAGAAACGCCCTTCTACGTGTCGTCCAATGAGTTGGGGCTCTCAAGGAGCGAGCCGCAGAAGTTCAGACTCTGCCGAGTCTTTGACTTCCGCATCGCTCCGCGCTTCTTCGAGTTGACGGGTCCGGTAGAGCAACACTTCTATCTGGACCCAGCCACCTATCGAGCAAGCTTGCAGTGAGCGACTACGGCTTGGCGGGCCAGGGCTTTATTGCGTGGTCGATGATGCGCCTTGTTGCTTAGGCCAACGGCTTCGCGACGCGCGTTCAGCAACCGGCCGAGTCGTTGGAGAGACAGACCATGTCGGCCATGGTTTACGCATTGGGCCAGCCTGACCACTTTGTAAGCTATGACGTACACGAGTGACCATCGTCACAGCGCCAGAAGAACGCGTCGGCATTCTTCGGGAAGTTCGCCACGGCGCCGGGTGTCCGCTGCGCTGCTCGCGTACCGGCCGGCGATAAACTGGATTTTGAGCTTCGGCCTTGCCGTTGTCTCTGCCGCTTCACCTCTCCTCCGCCCCTGGGCCGCCTTGTCGCCAGGCCCTCGTCGGCGCATATTCCGAAGCCATCAACTCGGCGCCCTGTCTGCATGAAGGGCGTGAAGCAAGCCGATCGAACCACACAGGGATGAAAATCAGATGCTGACCTTGAGTCTCCAGAAGCCGGATGCGGCGCCCGTTCGCAGGCTCAAGCTTTCGCTGAACAAGGGGGCACGCTTCAGTGTGCAGGTCGAGTGGGATTGCAAGGCCGATCACCAGGACGATGTCGATGTGCACGCGCTCGAAACGGTGAACAGCGGCCATGGCGCCAAGGTGATGGCGCTGGAGAGCATCCTCTCGACCTACAACACGACCCGGATGTCGCGCACCGGGGCGTTGAAGACGAATCCGGACGGCTCGTTTGCCACGCCGTCGGGTGGCCTCTCGCACTCGGGCGACATCCGCGTGCAGGGCAGCAAGGCCGAGGTGCTGACCGTCGACGGCTCGAAGGTGCCGCCGGCCGCCAACGAGATTCCGCTCTTCGCCACGGTGCACAAGGCCGACCATGGCGAGGGGCACGAGGAAGAGCACGACGATGATGACGAGGCGGCGTTCGCCGACATCGATCGCTGCGTGGTCACGATCTCGGACGACTCGGGCCGCGTGCTTGGCAAGTACCTGCTCTCCGATGAGTTCGGCGAGTTCAACGTCGTGCAGCTCGGCACCGTGATGCTCGCCCCCAGCGGCGGCTGGGAGTACGTGCCGGTCGGTGTGGGGTTCAAGGGCGATTTCAACGACGTCCTCGGCCACTTCTGCTGAGCACGCGCGCGTGACGCGGGACAAGCCAGGGCCTCTGCGTCCGACCGTCGTGAAGGCGCCTGCCGCTGGGGCACGCGGCAAGAAGGCGGCGGCGGGATCCGCTTCCGCACCCGCCGCTGCACAGCCGACGGCCATCGAAGGTGTCCGGCCTGAGCGCATCGACGTGCGCGCCGATGAATTGCGAGCGCTGTCGGCTGACGCATCCGAGGCCGTGTGCGAAGAGGCCACTCGCCTTCTGCAAGCGCTCACCGTCGCGATGCTCAGCCAGCGTCGGGCGGCGCTCTGGGGGCAAGAGGCTCAGAAGGCCTGCCAGGATCGTTTCGGTGGCAGTGCCGCGCCGGTGTCGGCTCCGTTCATCGAACAGGCCCGCGCCGACCTGACCCGCATGGCGGACATCCTTGAGGCGATCGACCTGAAGGCCGTGTGCGGGCATGCCAAAGGCGGCCTGCTCGGGGGCTTGGCGAGGTCGATCAACCGCAAGATCGATACGCCGGCGAAGTTGGCCGGCGCCCTGGGTGAGCTTCGGTTGCTGCTCCAGCGCATGCACGCGGGCTTCGACCGTCTGCTGGCGCTCAAGGGCGGGTTGCAGCAGCGGGCCAGCGCCTTTGAGCAACTCCAGGTCGAGGTAGAGGCCGCTGCCCTGGCGGCACTGCTTCTTTCGAAGMGCCTGGCCGGGCAGTCGCCAGCCCTCGCGCAGCGTTTCGCCGAACGCCACATGAGCCTTGGCGCCACCTTGGCAAAGACTCGACAGGGTGACGGTGCCTACGGGACCCATGTGGAGCAACCGCTGCAGCTCATCAGCGCCATCCAGAACGTGGCGCTGGTGAGGATGCCGGGACTCATCACCGAAATGGCCACGCTGCAGGCCCACGCGAAGGCCAAGCACGCTTTTCCCGCCGAGGCCCTGAACATGAGCTATCGGCTGCGGGACATCCTCAACCAGCTCAGGACTTAAGGACACGACATGACGCAACCCTTCAAGCTCGACCTGAACAAGTCGGCCACCACCTTCCGGCTGTCGCTCGACAAGGCCGGTGTGTCCCCTGACATCCGGGCTGAGCTTCTGGTCGTGATGGACGTGTCGGGCTCTTTCGAGCACGAACACGAAGAGGGCACGACGGACATCTTGCTCGAGCGCTTCGTGCCGCTGGCCAAGGTGCTCGACCCGGACGGCAAGATCGACCTCATCACCTTCAGCAACGGCAAGGACTCGGTCCAGCACCTGGGCACGATCGACGAGTCGAACGTTCGTGGCTACATCGTCGACAACGTGGTGGACAAGGTGAAGGGCTGGAAGGGCGGCACCACCTACAGCTTCGCGCTGGAAGAGGCGCTGCGCATCTTCGGCTGGCTGCCCTGCAACCACGACCACGAGCCGGTGAAGCCGCGCTTCTGGCAGCGTCTGCTGGGCCTGGTGCCCGACGTGCCGAAGTCGGGCCCTGAGCACACGCACGAGAAGAAGCGCTCGATCGTCTTGTTCGTCACCGACGGCGAGAACGACCCGGGCGACAGCCACCGCGACAAGCAGCGCACCCGCGAGGTGCTGCTGACCTCGCAGCATCGCCGCGACGACGTCTACTTCCTGTTCATCGGCGCTTGCGAGCACGAGGAGTTCGAGTTCGTCGAGGCCATCGCGAAAGAGTTCAAGAACACCGGGATCGTGATGGCGACGGACCCGGAGGCGTTCGTGAACCTGCCGGACGACCAGCTGATCGCCAAGCTCCTTGGCCGCGAACTGGTCGACTGGCTCAAGGCCTGAGTGAGACTGGCCTGGTGCTCAGGCGGTCAACCCATGCTTGCGTAGCGTGCGGCTGTCGAGCTGGCGCTTGGCCGCGGCATACAGGCACAGGCAGGCGCAGCGGTAGCGCCGGCGGCAGGTGCAGGTCTGGCCGTAACGTTCGGCCAGCAGCTCGCGATTGCCGCGGGTGACGTTGCGCTTGAGCAGCGCGTCGTAGACCGGCACATCGCGCTTCGGGTCGCCGGTGCCGGTGAGTGCGACCAAGGTCACCGCGTACCAGACGCCGTCGACGCGGTGCCATTGTTCGTTCTGGGCCATGCCCGGCAGGTCGACGCGGCGGTCGCGTTCGCGGGCCGTCACAGCTTGCGCCTGGCTCGCCTTGCGCTGGCGCTTGGCGATCACCCGCGCCCGGTTGACCAGCAGGATGCCGGTGCGTGGGTGCACGTAGAGCTCTGCGCGGCTTTCGGACAGCGGTTGTGGACCGCGCCAGTCGCGGATCCACACCTGGCCGTCGCGCCATTCGGTGTCGACCTCGACGCGGTCGTACAGGTGTTGGAACAGATGGTTCTGCACCGTGCTGCGCCGGTCGATGGCCTGGCACAGCTCGCTGTAGACCTTGTTCCACGGCCGGTCGACCTGCTGGCGCAGGTAGGCGTAGAGCGGGCCTAGGTGCTCGCCGAAGCTCTTGTTGCCGCGACCTTGCTTCATGCTGAAGCGTGACGGCGCGCTTTCGCCGTCGGGGTCGATGCGGTGGCGTTCGAGGCGGCGGGCGCCGGCGACGGTGCGGGCGTAGTGCCGCCCGTGTCGGGGTTCTTCGACCAGCACTTTGCTCATGTCGGCGCGCATGTCGGTGTCTTTCCAGAAAGAGGGCCGATGGTTTTGGCCCTGGGTTCAAGGTGAGTGGATGAGGGGGCGAATTCTGCGGCTGCTTGCCAAATGAAGTAAAGAGTCTTTACTGTTCGCGCTGGCCGAAGGGGCGGGGTGTGGCGGTTTTGCCGCAGCCGCGCTGGTCTCATTGCTGGGGCGCCCGCCGGCGCCGGCCCCCATCGAAACCCTGCCCTCGACATGTTTCGTGGCGCTGATGTCGAATCAGCGCCTTGTTGTTCGTCGTGGTGGTGAACGCCTCGAGGAACCCTCTTCACCCCCATCGCTTATGACGACCGACCCCGCTTTGCTGGACCACCGCCGCCGCTGGCTCGCCTTGATGCTGCTGTGCCTGGGCGTGCTGATGATCGTGCTGGACACGACGATCGTGAACGTCGCGCTGCCGTCGATTCGCGCCGACCTGGTGTTCACCGAGACCTCGCTGGTCTGGGTGGTCAACGCCTACATGCTGACCTTTGGTGGCTTCTTGCTGCTGGGCGGGCGGCTGGGTGATCTGTACGGGCACCGGCGGCTGTTCGTCACCGGCATCGTGCTGTTCACGCTCGCGTCGCTGGCCTGCGGCGTGGCGCCTTCGCAGCCGGTGTTGATCGCGGCACGGGCGGCGCAGGGTGTGGCCGGTGCGGTGGTGTCGGCGGTCGCGTTGTCGCTGATCATGAACCTGTTCAGCGAGCCGGCCGAGCGGGCCAAGGCGATGGGCGTTTACGGTTTCGTCTGCGCCAGTGGCGGCAGCATCGGCGTGCTGCTGGGTGGTTTGCTGACCGGCACGCTGGGCTGGCGCGCGGTGTTCCTGGTCAACCTGCCGATCGGCGCGGCGGTCGTCGCGTTGTGCCTGAAGCTGCTGCCGGCCGGTGGCGCCGCGGTGCAGCGGCCGAAGCTGGACTGGGCCGGCGCCGGCAGCATCACGTTGTCGCTGATGCTGGCGGTCTATGCGGTGGTCAATGGCAATGCGGCGGGATGGACTTCGGCGCAGACGCTGGGGCTGCTGGGCATCGCCGCTGCGCAGTTCGTCGCGTTCGTGTTGATCGAGATGAAGGTCAGCGTGCCGCTGATGCCGCTCACGCTGTTCAAGCGGCGCAACGTGGCCACCGCCAACGTGGTGGGTGTGCTGTGGGCCGCGGCGATGTTCGCCTGGTTCTTCATCTCGGCGCTGTACATGCAGCTGGTGCTCGGCTACAGCCCATGGCAGGTGGGGTTGGGCTTCTTGCCTGCGAACCTGATCATGGCGGTGTTCTCGCTGGGCCTGTCGGCCCGCATCGTCATGAAGTGGGGCCTGCGCGGCCCGCTGGCGGTGGGGCTGTGGCTGGCCGCCATCGGGCTGGCGCTGTTCGCGCGCGCGCCGGTGCAGGGTGACTTTCTGGTCGACGTGCTGCCCGGCATGCTGTTGCTGGGGCTGGGTGGCGGCATCGCGTTCAACCCGGTGCTGCTGGCCGCGATGAGCGATGTCGATCCGGCCGACTCGGGCTTGGCCTCGGGCGTGGTCAACACCGCGTTCATGATGGGCGGCGCGCTGGGCCTGGCGGTGCTGGCCAGTGGCGCGGCGGCGCGCACGGCCACGCTGCAAGCAGCGGGCGTCGCGGCTGTCGACGCGCTGAACCAGGGGTATCAACTCGCGTTTCTGCTTGGCGCGGTGTTTGCCGCGTTGGCCGGTGGGCTGGGCGCCGTGGGCTTGCGCGCCGGGCAGTTGTCGTCCTCGTCGTCTCAACCCGAAGGAGAACCTGCATGAGTGCTTATGTCGATGGATTCGTCATCCCGGTGCCGCAAGACAAGGTCGCGGCCTACAAGAAGTTGTCGTCCAAGGCTGGCAAGATCTGGAAGGAGTACGGTGCGCTGCAGTACGTCGAGTGCGTGGCCGATGACGTGAAGCCGGGCAAGACGACCTCGTTCCCGCAGGCCGTGAAGCTGAAGGAGGGCGAAGTGGTGGTGTTCTCGTGGATCGTCTTCAAGAACCGGCGTGAGCGTGACCGCATCAACAAGCAGGTGATGGCCGACCCGCGGCTGGCCGACATGATGAATCCGACGGCGATGCCGTTCGACGTCAAACGCATGTTCTTTGGCGGCTTCAAGACCATCGTCGAGTTGTGAGCACACCGCTGGCCGTCGCACTGCAACGGGCCCTGGGCGGCCCGTGGACGGTGCAGGCGCTCAGCGAAAGCGGCTTTTGCAGCACCTGGCGAGCGACAGGCAACACGCTGCTGTTCGTCAAGACCTTGCCGGCTGCCGACGTGGCGCGGCTGGACGCCGAGGCCGACGGCTTGCGCGCCCTGGCCGCCCAGGGCGGCGTGGTGGTGCCGACGGTCGCGCATTGCGGTGTTCACGACGGGACGGGCCTGTCGCTGCTGGCGATGCAGTGGCTGGACCTGCGCCCGCCGGATGCCGGCTTCGGCCAGCGCCTGGGCGAGGCCCTGGGCGCCTTGCACGCGGCGCGGCCCAAGGGGGACGGGCGTTTCGGCTGGGCGCGAGACAACTATCTGGGCGGCACCTTGCAGCGCAACCACTGGAGCGCGCGCGGCGGCCTCGAAGGCTGGCTGGCGTTCTTCCGCAGCGAGCGGCTCGAAGCGCTGGTGCCGCGCCTGCAGTCGGCCGGGGCGCCCACCGAGTTGCTGCACGCCATCGGGGCGGTGGCGCTGGCCTTGCCGCGCTTCTTCGACGATGACCATGTGCCGCGTGCCAGCCTGATCCACGGCGATCTGTGGAGCGGCAACTGGGGCATGCGCAAGGATGGCAAGCCGGTGGTCTTCGACCCGGCGGTGTCGGTGTCGGACGCAGAAGCCGAGCTGGCAATGATGGAGCTGTTCGGCACACCGCCCGCAGGTTTCGGGCCGGCGTGGCACGCGGTGATGGGCTCGCACGCTGGCTATGCGCGGCGGCGCGGGCTGTACCAGCTGTACCACCTGCTGAACCACGCGCTGCTGTTCGGCGGGGCCTACTTCGGGCAGGCTTCGATGCTGGCGCAGCGGCTGCTGCGCTGAGCCTTGTTGCTGTTGGGGCGATTCAGTCTTCGGCGTCGGCCCGCGGCTGGTGTCGGCGAGCGACCCAGTAGGTTGCGCCTTCGGGCCCGTAGCGCTCAGCGTGCGGCTCATCGCGCACCAACTCGAACTTGTCGCCCGGCTGCAGATGCTGGGCCTCACCACCGCGGGTGAGCCACATCTCGCCGCGCACCACCAGCCCGCGGGCGGAAAACGGGTGGGTGTGGGTCGACAGCTCTTGGCCGGGCGCCCAGGTGCGTTCGCTGACCTCGTCGAAGCCCTGGTCGAGCGCGRTCTGGCGGAAGCTGTTGAAGTCGGGCAGGGTGGTCATGGCGCCGCCGTCGGTGAAGACGATGCGTTGATTGTGAACCTGCGCGCCGCGCTGCGGGTGGCCCAGTGGGCCAGGGCGATCACCACGCACATCGTCGCGAACGCCACCCAGGCGTAGGGCCACAGCAGCGGCAGGCCGAGCAGGATCAGGCCGTCGTTGCCGCCCGGGATCAACAGGCTGCCCCAGCCCATCAGCAGGCCGCCGCTGAGGCTGCGCAGCAGATCGGTCGCGCGCAGGGGCCGTGCGCGCCACAAGCCGGCGCGCCAGCCGCCCCACACCGCGCCGCCCAGCAGGCAGCCGAACAAGGCCAGGCGAATGCCGTGGTGCATGAGCATGCCGCGCGCCACCTCGGCCAGCGCGTCGGTGTAGGCCCAGGCGCCTTCGAGCAACAGCAGCGCGAGAAAGGCGAGGCCGATCGACACGGTGGCCACGTGCGGCGTCCACCAGCGGCGCGCCGGTGCTGTGCGGTGTTGCCACGCACGGGCCAGGCGCCACAACACGAACGCTGCAAAGGCTGCGCCCAGCGCCAGCGGTGCCGCCCACAGTGGCGAATCTGGCGGCAGCGGCTGGGGCCGCGCGCCTGCGAACAGCGCGCCGACGCTGAGGCAGCCGAGGTAGAAGCCCAGCGGCGTCGCCAGGTAGGCCCACTCGCCGTTGCCCAAACGGGCGATGGCACCGAACACGCAGGCCTGGTTGACGAAGGCGCCCAGGCCGAGCAGCGCGGCGCCGAGCACCGTCCAGCCGCTCAGTGCATAGGGCACCGGCAGCATCGGTGCGGGCAGTGGCAATGCGCGCAGCAGCAGCAGGCCACCGGCGACCCACAACGACGCTTCGAGCAAGCTGGCCAGGCGCGTACCGCGGCGCTGGTCGATCAGCTCGTTGACGGCGGCCACGGTGCAGGTGGCGCCGCGCTGAATCGCCGCGCCCATCAGCAGCGCGCAGGCCGCTGCTGCCGCTGCCAGTAGCCACGCACCAAAGCTCATGCCGGCTGCAGGCTGTCGAGGCTGTGCTCGATCACGCCTTCGATCGGATCGACCGGTGCCCGCCACGGCGCCCGCTCGATCATGCGGCGCGCATCCACCAGCCCGGCCGAGCGGCGCGCCTGCACGCCGGCCGCGGTGAAGTCGATGTCCTTGGTGTGGTCTTCGCCTTCGAGGCGCGGCGCCACCAGGTGGGCCACGTGCATGGTGGTGCCGCAGCCCCAGGCGGCGAGCTCTTTGGCCTCTTGCTGCTTGGCCGCTGGCATCAGCCGGTTCATTTCGCGGATCACGTGGCGCAGCCGGTGGATCTGCTTTTGCCGCGCGATGTGGCTGTCGGCGCGGCTGGCGTACTGGATGTCTTTCTGCCGCCCCATCACCTGCCAGATCGACTCGGGCTGTGGCGCGGTCTGGTGCCAGACGTTGACGGCGAAGATCAGCGCATCGCGACGCGGGTTGTCGTCGAGAACGGCCTCGATCGGCGTGTTCGAGTACAGGCCACCGTCCCAATACGCCTCGCCGTCGATGCGCACCGCCGGGAAGGCCGGCGGTAGTGCGCCGGAAGCCATGATGTGCTCGAGCCCGACTGTCTCCTCGCGGGTGTCGAAGTAGCGCATCCGGCCGCTGCAGACGTTGACCGCACCGACCGTCAGCCGCATGCCGCCGTTTTGAAGCTGGTTGAAGTCGACCAACTCGCGCAGCGTGTGGCGCAGCGGCTCGGTGCTGTAGTAGGCGGCCTGGTCGACACCCAGCGCAGCCTGGGTGCCACGCAGCGCGCCGAGGTTGGGCTCGAAGAACGCCGGGATGCCGCGCATCACCGTGGTCATGTTGGCCAGCAGGTTGCCCATGCCCAGCCAATCCAGCGGGCCGGCCAGGCGGGACTGTTGCTCGACATGGCTCCAGAACGCACTCAGCCGCTCCAGCCGCTGCTCGCGCGGGTTGCCGGCGATCAGCGCGGCGTTGATCGCACCGATCGACGTGCCGATGACCCAGTCCGGCTCGATGCCGGCCTCGTGCAGCGCCTCGTAGACGCCGACCTGGTAGGCGCCGAGCGCGCCGCCGCCTTGCAGCACCAGCACCACCTGGCCGGGCCGTTCATGGCCGTTCGTGGGTGACGTGGGCGTGGTCTTCTTGGACGATCGATTGGAGGGCATGGTGTGTCTCGGCGGGCAGCGTTCTGTTGGTCGGGCGAAGCGCGGCGCGGCTTACATGTGTTCCATCATCGTGGCGGGCTTGCCGTCGTTGACGATGTCGGCGATCGTCAGCTCGACGGCCTGGGCGCCGCTGTTCTTCCACCAGTGCTTGGTGCCAAGGAACTCGCGCGAGATATCGCCGGCCTTGTGCAGGATCGGCACCGCGCACTTGCTCGAGTGCTCGTAGATCTCGCCGCTGTTGACCATGATCAGCGCCGGCCGGTCTTCGTGGCTGTGGAAGGGCACTACGCCGCCGGGCGCGATCGTCATGTGGCGCAGGCGCAGCCGGCGGTTGTCCAGGTGCACGTTTTCCTTCGCCAGGTCGATGGCCGACAGCTCGGTGTCGACCACGCCGACAGGCGCGGTGGCGGCGCCGGCGAGCGCATTCGGCATCGCCTGGTTGGCCGGGCATTCACCGGCGTGGGCATTGGCCGCGGCCAGCGAGGCGGCCATCGCCGCCAGAGCGGCGACGACGTGGGTCCAGCGGGACGAACGGGTGCGGATGATCGAGCGGGTCTTCATGGGGGTTCTCCTTCGGTACTTTGAGTAGGGATCGATGAGGCCCAGGCGGGCCGAGATTCACTGCGCCGTCCAGCCGCCTTCGATCGGCAGCACGGCACCGGTGATGGAGGCGGCATCGTCGGAACAGAGGAACGCGGTCAGTGCGGCCACCTGTTCGACGGTGACGAACTGCTTGGTCGGTTGCGCCGCCAGCAGCACGTCGCGGATCACCTCTTGCTCGCTGATGCCGCGGGCCTTGGCGGTGTCGGGGATCTGCTGCTCGACCAGCGGCGTCAGCACATAGCCGGGGCAGACCGCGTTGACGGTGATGCCGGCCTCGGCCAGTTCGAGCGCGACGGTCTTGGTGAAGCCGGCCACGCCGTGCTTGGCGGCGACGTAGGCCGACTTGTATTTGCTGGCCACCAGCGCGTGCGCCGAGGCGACGTTGACGATGCGGCCCCAGCCCTTGCGCTTCATCGCTGGCACGGCCAGCCGCACGGTGTGGAAGCCGGCCGACAGGTTGATCGCGAGGATCGCGTACCACTTGTCGACGGGGAACTCTTCGACCGCTGCGACATGCTGGATGCCGGCGTTGTTGACCAGCAGGTCGACTGCGCCGAACTCGGCGATCGCGCGGGTCATCATGCGTTCGATCTGCTCGGGCTGGCTCATGTCGGCGCCGTCGTAGCGCACCTGCACGTCGTGCACTTCGCTCAGCTCGTGGCGCAGGCGCTCGATCTCGCGGCTGTCGCCGAAGCCGTTGAGCACGACGTTGGCGCCTTGCGCGGCCAGCGTGCGGGCGATGCCCAGGCCGATGCCGGACGTGGAGCCGGTGACCAGCGCGGTCTTGCCGATGAACATGGGGTTCTCCTAGTGGGTGTGAGGGGTGGTGGGGTTGGCCGTGTGGGTGGCCGGCGCACGGTCGACGTCGGCGGTGCGGGTGAAGCGCAGGTGCGTGATGTCGAGCGGGAAGAACAGGCCCCAGGTCCACTCGACCCAGATGCGCAACTTGCGGCCCAGCGTGGGCATGCGCAGCAGGTAGTAGCCGCGCCACAGCAGCCAGGCCGGCAGGCCGACCAGGCGCAGGCCGAACAAGGTGGCCACGCCCTTCAGGTGGCCGGTGGTGGCCATCATTCCGCGCGCGTTGTAGGCAAAGGGGCGCGTCGGCTCGCCGCGTAGCGTGCGCAGCAGGTTGTCGGCCAGCTGGCGCGCCTGGGCGACCGCGAACTGAGCGGTCGGTGGGCAGATGCGGCCGTCGAGCGCGTTCGACAGCGCGGCGCAGTCGCCCATCGCCCACAAGCCCGGGACACCGTCGACACGGCCATCGGCCTGCGTGACGACGCGGCCGCGCAGCGTGGGCAGCGCAAGGCGCGTCACCAGGGGGTTCGTCTGGGTGCCGATGGTGCAGACCACGGTCGCGCTGGCCAGGTGTTCACCATCGCTCAGCTGGACGCCGTCGACATGCACCTGCGCCACCTTGGCCCCGCAGCGCACCTGCACGCCGCGCTGGGCCAGTGAACGAGCAGCCGCCTCGCCGAGCGTGGCCGGCAGCTCGGGCAGCAGGCGCTCGCCGTCGTGCAGCAGGCTGACGCGCAGCAGCGACTCGCTCGCCTTCGGGTAGTGGCGGCGCGCGCTGTGCAGGAAGTCGGCGATCGCGCCGGCGACCTCGACGCCCGAGAAGCCGCCACCGACAACGACCACGTGTGCAAGCGCCTGCCGCTGCGCCCGGTCGTAGGTCAGCTCGATGCGGGCCAGCGCTTGCAGCACGCGGTTGCGGATGTGCATCGCGTCGCCTACCAGCTTCAGCGGCAGCGCGTACTCGGCCATGCCGGGCAGCAGGTCGAGCCGGGCGCGTTGGCCGACCGCCAGCACCAACTGGTCGTAGGCCAGCTCCAAAGGGCCCGACAAGGTGTCGCAGACCAGCCGCCGCGCGCTCGGCAGCACGTCGCGCACCGCACCCATCACGAAGCGCACGCCGGGCAGCATCTCGCGGATCGGTGCCACCACATGCTCGGGGAACACGCCGGCGCCGACCACCTCGGGCAGCATCGGGTTGAAGGTGGTGTAGCTCTCTTCGCTGACCAGCAGCAACTGCCAACCGGGCGGCAGGCGACCGGACAGCGCCTTGGCCAGCGTGGTGCCCGCAAAACCTCCGCCGACGATGGCGAGGGTGCGGACGTGGGCGGTGGGATCGTGGTGCATGGCGGCCTGGGGTGAGCGAATGGCCGCCAGTGTCTGGATCGCCGCCCGTGCCGTGAAATCGCATCAATTCATCGGCCCATGTGCGATGGTTATCGCGGCCGGTGTAAGGACGAGAGGCCTTGGTGCGACTGCACGCGATGGAGCTCTACCAGATCCGCTACTTCCTGGCCGTTGCCGAGACGCTGAACTTCACCCGCGCTTCAGAGCGGGCTTTCGTCTCGCAACCGGCGCTGACCAAGGCGATCCAGCGGCTGGAGGAAACCATCGGCGGGCGCCTGTTTKACCGCACCAAGAGCTCGGTCCAGCTGACTGAGCTGGGCCGCGCGATGCTGCCGAACTTTCGC
>NZ_JBFUGE010000041.1:0-23648 GCF_056403075.1 Ideonella sp. P3_A4
GTTGGCCACCGCCAACGGCCAGGTTGGCCACCGCCAACGGCCAGCCCATCGCCGGGTTCAGTCCGTGGTACAGGCCGATGGCGATGACACCCGCCCACAGCGTTGCGTTGGCCACGGCGACGGCGTGCTCAGGCCGACGGGTAGCAGAACGAATCGGTCGAGCAGTCGCCGCCTTGCAGCCGGATCTGGTGCGCGTTGTAGCCCTCGCCGAAGTCGACCACGAAGTTGTCGTCCAGTCGCAGGCCACCGTCCTTGCCGACATGGCACAGGACCTGGCGGCCCGGCACGCCGTCCGGGTAGAACTGCTGGTCCCAGCTGCTGTAGAGCGAGTTCGTGAAATACACGCGCCGGCCGTCGCGGCTGATCTCGACCATCTGCGGCCCGCCGCCGAAGGCCGAGCCGTTCGAGTGCGGGGTGTGGCGCGCGATGCCGCCGATGCGCACGCTGCCGCTCAGGCGCGGGTTCATCGGGTCGGTGACGTCGTACTGCCGCAATTCGCCGGTGCCCCAGCACGCGACGTAGAGGAAACGGTCGTCGAGCGACAGGTCGATGTCGCTGATCAGCGGCGGCACGGCGCCGAAGCCCTTGAGCAGCGCCGGCAACAACGAAGCATCGGCCGGCTCCGGCGGGATCACCGCGGTCTTCTTCGCGTGGAACTTGCCGCCCTCGCGGTACCAGGTCCAGATCGAGCCTTCGAGGTTGTTGGTGTCGATCACCACACCGAGGAAACCGTACTCCTTCGTCGGGTCATGGGCCGGCCGGATCTCGAGCGCCATCTGGTGGTTGGCACCGAGGTCGATCGTCTGCACGTGGCGGCGAGCGCGCAGCTCCCAGAAATGCAGATGGTGGCCGTAGCGGTTGGCCAGCAGGTCTTCGGCGACGATGCCGTTCTCGAACTGCGGCGGCAGGCCCCATTCGCTCGACACCATGTAGTCGCGCGGCAGGTTCCACCAGAAGTCGTAGTGCAGCTTCTGCGGGCCCGGGTCGATCTCCCACTGGCCCAGCAGCTCGAAGCTTTCGCAGTCCAGCAGGAACACGCCGGGCCGGCCCTGCGTGCCGTCGGCACCGCCACCGCCGAGCGTGCTGATGTAGATGCCCTCGGGGCCGCAGTGCACGGTGTGCGGGCGCGAGTAGCCGGTCTTGCGCATGACCTCTTCGGGCTCGATCACGCGGGCGATCGTCGGCCGCTTCGGGTCGGGCTGGGTGTCGACGATGTACAGCCGCGACGAACGCAGCCCCGGGATGACCAGGTAGCGCCGCTTGACGAAGGCATGGCCCGACATCGGCGACAGCGCCGAGCTGCAGGCGTTCCAGCCGAAGTGGTGCAGCTCATCGCCGCGGTACGGCATGTCCAGCCGGTGCAGCACCGTGCCATAGGTGGCCGAGTCCGGATCGAGGTCAACCACCGCCAGCGCGTCGGGCTTGGAGCCATCGGGCGACAGCAGTGCGGTGTAGGCGATGCGCTCGCGCTCGGCCTCCATTGCCAGTCGCGGCGACGGGTGAAAGGTGGGATCGGTCCGCAGTGAGTCGAACATGCTTGTCTCCCTTGATTGGCGTGGCGCGGGTCGTGGCCACAACGTGATGAACCGCGCAGTGTGGTGTGTTTGGGCCGCTCGGCGCGGATGCCCCGGCCGCCGGCGCGGGTATGAGCAATGGCGGAAACGGCGCTTGTCCGGGGCCGCGCGCGATGTCAAACTCACCGACGGCAGGGCGGAGGTCACGAAGGCAAGATGGAGCTCCCGGACACGGCCGATTCGCCGGGCAAGACGATCCTGATCGTCGACGACACACCGGCCAACCTGGCGGTGGTCTCTGACCACCTCAAGGGCCATGGCTATTGCGCGCTGGTCGCGCTGGGTGGCGAAGAAGCCATCGCCCGCGCCGAGTTCGCGCGGCCCGACCTGATCCTGCTCGACGCCCTGATGCCCGGCCTCGACGGCTTCGAGACCTGCCGCCGACTGAAGGCGCGCGAGAGCACGCGCGACATCCCGGTCATCTTCATGACGGCGCTGGGCGAGACCGGCGACAAGCTGGCCGGCTTTGCCGCGGGCGCGGTCGACTACATGACCAAACCGCTCGACGGTGCCGAGGTGCTGGCGCGCATCGAGACCCATCTGGCGCTGTACACGCTGCGCCGCCAGCTCACCGCGCGCAACGAGCAACTGCAGCAGGAGATCGCCGCGCGCGAGGAGATTCAGGCCGCGCTGGAGCGCTCGAACGCCGAGCTGGAGCAACTGGCCTACGTCGCTTCGCACGACATGCAAGAGCCGCTGCGCATGGTCGCGAGCTACCTGCAGCTGGTGGCCGAGCGCTACCAGGGCCGGCTGGATGCCGAGGCCGACGAATTCATCGGCTTCGCGGTCGACGGCGCGATGCGCATGCAGGCCCTGATCAACGACCTGCTGGCCTACTCGCGCGTCAACACCAAGGCCCGGCCGTTCCAGCCGACCGATTGCCGCCGCATCGTCGAGACGGTGCTGGCCGACCTGCGCATGGCCATCAAAGAGAGCGGCGCGCGCATCCAGGTCGACGAGCTGCCGACGGTGATGGGTGATGCGACCCAGCTTACCCAGTTGTTMCAGAACCTGATCGGCAATGCGATCAAGTTCCGCCGCGCCGAGGCACCCGAGGTCCGGGTCTCGGTCGAGCCGGTGGCCGAGGGCTGGCGCTTTGCGGTCAGCGACAACGGCATCGGCATCGACTCCGAGTACTTCGAGCTGATCTTCGTGCTGTTCCAGCGCCTGCACGGCCGGCGCGAATACGCCGGCACCGGCATCGGCCTGGCGCTGTGCAAGAAGATCGTCGAACGCCACGGTGGCCACATCGGCGTGAGCTCGCAAGAGGGCCACGGGTCGACGTTCTTCTTCACCTTGCCTCGGCACTGACTGCCGGTGACAAGACAGGGCGGAAGGGGCAAGATGCCTGGTGTCCGGTCTCGGCGACTGGCCTGTCGACCTTGAGTGCCCACAGGGCCGGGCTGCGCCCAGCCCGCCCCCGTTGAGGGACCAAGAAACTCGGGAGCGGCCCTTCGTTCTTGAGAGACGCGGACGTCGGTAACGGCAAGGGAGTCATACGAGGTCGCTGCACCGAAGCGACCCCCACGCGTGAGGCGGCCATGGGTGCATCCAGGTGGCGGGGCTGGGGAACGTTGTTTCTGTTGCTGGCGTTGTGTGCGCCACCGTCGCTGATCGCCCAGGAGGCCGCCAAGCCGGTGGCCAAGGCCGGCGCTTTGGTGCCGCCGCGGGTGATGCCGCCGTGCAAGCCCGGGCATTGCCCGTTCGCCGGACAGTCGGTGCGCGTGATCGTCAACGCCGACCTGATGGGAACGAACCTGCGCGAAGTGAAGGATGAGTTCGAGGCGGCCACCGGCGCGAAGCTCGAGATCTCGGCGGTCTCACTCGACGAGCACTTCGCCAACTTCATCTCCGACGTCACCAACCACACCGGCAAGTACGACGTGTCGATTGCCGGGGCCTGGTGGCTGGGCGCGCTGGCGGGCGGTGACTTCATCACCCCCTACGACCGCTATTACACCGACCCACGCTTCCCGAAATGGAACATCGACGATGTGCTGCCGGGGCCACGCAGCCTGCTGCTGTACGGCGGCAAGAAGTACATGGTCGCCAACGACCATGACGGCCAGGTGATGTACTACCGGCGCGACCTGTTTGCCGATGCGCGCCATCAGGAAGCATTCAAAAAACAGTTCGGCTACCCGCTGGCGGTGCCGCAGACCTGGGACCAGTTCCGCGACGTGGCCGAGTACTTCAACGGCAAGGACCTCAATGCCGACGGCGTGCCGGACCACGGCGTGTCGCTGCACCTGAAGGTCGGGGCGCAGGGCATGTTCCATTTCATGTCGTTCTCTGCCCCCTTCGTCATCGGCCCGCGCAACCCCAGGTTGTACTGGTTCGACCCGAAGACGATGCGGCCGTTGATGGACAGCCCGGGCCACGTGCGCGCGCTGACCGCGCTGGTCGACCTGGTGAAGTTCGGGCCGCGAGAAATGCTGGGCTGGGACTTGCGCCAGAGCTGGAACCATTTCCTGGCCGGCCGCGCGGCGCTGACCTTCACCTGGGGCGACCTGGGCGCGTTGTCGCAGGAAGAGGGCAGCAAGATCCGGGGCAAGATCGGCGCGGCGCCAATCCCCGGCACGCTCGAGTACTACAGCATCGCCGATGGCAAGTGGGTCAAGACCGACACGGCGAACCGCGTGGGCAACGTCACCGGTGGCTCGTGGGCCGGGGTGATCTCGCGCGACTCGAAAGTGCCCGAGGCGTCCTACTACCTGCTCGCGCTGATGGCGAACGCGGACAAGTCGCTGGTCTACGCGGCGCGTGGCACCGACGGTGTCGACCCCGGTCGCACCAGCCATTTCCTGCCGCCCCGCGGCAGCGCCAGGATCGACGACTACCTGCGCTTCGGCTGGGACGAAGGCGACATCCGCGAATACCTGCAGGCCTACTTCGACAACTACAACAACAAGCTGCAGATGCCGTACCTGCGGATCCTCGGCACCTTCAGCTATTGGCAGGCACTCGACATCCACCTGGCCGAGGCGGTGGGCGGGCAGCTCAGCCCGGAAGCGGCGCTGCGGGCAGCGGTGGTCGACTTCGAAGAGATCACGCTGCGGCTGGGCCGTGAGGAGCAGCGGCGCGTCTACCGGGCGTCGATGGGATTGTGAAAATGGGATGGCTGAGTCGACTCCATCCCCAATCCATCGGCGGCAAGCTGACGCTGGCGTTCGGCGCGCTGACCGGCATCACCTTGCTCGTCGTGGCGCTGGGCTTCGTCGCCGGGCGCCGCGCGACGCAGGACATCGATCTCACTGAAGGCGTGCGTGCGCCGGCGTCGCTGGCCTCGGCCGAGGCGCAAGCCAGCCTGCTGCGCATGCAGTTGCATGTGCGCGGCTACCTGGTGCTCAGCGATCCGCAAGACCTCGAGCAGTACCAGACGGCGAAAGCGTCGTTCGAACGCAGCCTGGCCGAGCTGCAGGCCATGTCGGGCCGTTGGGTCGAAGAAGACGCCCKCTCGGTGACCGAACTGACGCAGAGCTACGGCCGCTGGGCCGAGCTGCCGCGGCAGCTGTTCGCACTGCATGACAACCCGCTGCGCAACCGCCCGGCGCTGCGGCTGGCGCGCGTCGAAGTGCAGGAGCGGCGCGTGCACATCCTGTCGGACCTCGACCTGATGATCGGCGACCAGAAGGCGCGCGAAGCCACGCTGGACAACCGCGAGCTGCTGGCTGACCTGCTGCGGTTCCAGACCTCGTTCGACGCGATGGCGACCAACCTGATGGCCTATGGCGCTTCGGGCGAGCTGAACTTCAAGCTCGCCTATGGCCCGCAGCTGGCCACCAATGCGGCGATCTGGAACCAGCTGGTGGCCAAGCGCGGCCGCCTCACCAGCGATCAGCGGGCGATGTTCGACAACGTCACCCGCTTGCGCGCCGAGGTCGCCAGCCTCGCGTTGCAGATCGTTGCCATCCTCAGCGGCGACCGGGCCTACGAAGACCTCTATCTCTACCGCACCCAGGTCACGCCGCAAGCCGAGGCCATGCTGGCCCTGCTGGCCACGGTGACGGCCAACCAGCAGCGTGAATTGCAAAGCGGCCTGGCCCGCGCCCGATTGAGCCTGGCCGACGGGCGGTTTCAGACGGCGGTCGGCGGCCTGTTGGCGGTGCTGATCGGCGTCACGATGGTGTTCGCATTTCGGCGCAGCATCGTCGAGCCGGCGCAGCGGCTGACCGCGGTGGCGCGGCGCGTCGCGGAGGGCGACCTGTCGGCCCGCGCGGCGGTGGAGTCGCAAGACGAGATCGGCGTGCTGGCGCGCAGCATCACGACGATGACCGAACGCCTGGTCGCGACCATCGCGCACCTGGAAAGCGTGTTTGCCGATGCGCAGCGCGCGCGCGATGCGGCCGAGAGCGCCAACCGGGCCAAGAGTGTGTTCCTGGCCAACATGAGCCATGAGCTGCGCACGCCGCTGAATGCGGTGCTCGGCTACGCGCAGATCCTGCAGCGCGAACCGGGCCTGAGCCAGCGCGAAGCCGCTGCGCTCGACACCATCCGCCGCAGTGGCGAGCATCTGTTGACGCTGATCAACGGGGTGCTCGACCTGGCGCGCATCGAGGCCGGCAAGGTCGAGCTGTACCCGGAGACCGTCAACCTGCCGCTGATGCTGCACACGGTCAACGGCATCATCCGGCTGCAGGCCGAAGGCAAGGGCCTGGCCTATCGCTGCGAAGCCGGGCCTGACCTGCCGCCATTGGTGCATGCCGATGGCAAGCGGCTCGACCAGGTGCTGCTGAACTTGCTGAGCAACGCGGTGAAGTTCACCGAGCATGGCGCGGTGACGTTGCGTGCGCAGCGCGTAGGCGGCCGCCATGACCATCCGGGTGAGCCGACGGTGACCCTGCGCTTTGTCGTCGAAGACACCGGCATCGGCATCGCCGAAGACCAGCTCGCCGGCATCTTTCGCCCGTTCGAGCAGGGGGCCGAGGTGCAGCGGCGCTATGGCGGTGCCGGGCTGGGGCTGGCGATCAGCCAGCAGCTCGTCGGCCTGATGGGCAGCGAGATTCTGGTCGAGAGCCAGCGCGGGCAGGGCAGCCGCTTCTGGTTCGACCTCGAACTGCCACTGGCCGAATCGCCCGAGCTGGTGGAGGCGGCGCCCCGGCTCGGCCGCCGCATCACCGGCTACCAAGGCCCCGTGCGCAAGCTGCTGGTGATCGATGACGTGGCCGGCAATCGCACCACGCTGGTCGACTACCTGGGACCGCTGGGCTTCGAGATGCACGAGGCCGTCAGTGGCGAGGCCGGGCTGGAATTGGCCGACACGCTGCGGCCGGACCTGGCGCTGATCGACAACGTGATGCCGGGCATCAGCGGTCTCGAGACCACGCGCCGGCYGCGCCAGCTTCCGGGCATGGCAACGCTGCCGATCGTCATGATCTCGGCCAGCGCCTCGGCGGCGGACGTGCAGAGCAGCCTGGCTGCGGGGGCCGACAGCTTCCTGCCCAAGCCGGTCGATTTCGAACTGCTGCTCAGCGAGATCGGCCGCCTGCTCCGTCTGCATTGGATGCCGGGGCCGGACGCGCAACCCGCGCCATCACCGGCGCAGGAGGCTGGCGCCAGGCTGCCGAGCGAGGAACTGCAGGCGCTGTACCAGCTGGCGCAAATGGGCAGCATGAGCGGCATCCGCGCCCAGGCCGAGCACCTGGAGACGCTGGGTCCGGCCTACCAGCCGCTCGCACGTCGCTTGCATGCGTTGGCAGAGCGGTTCCAGTCGGCCGCGATCCTCCAGCTGGTCGAACGGCTGCGCGACGACACCACCACCGACCTCGAACGGGCCGAGGAGAAGTGAGCGTTCTGGCCCGTCGGCCGTCGCTGCAACCCCCGGTGACAAGGGTGGCTGGAAAGCGCAAGATTCGACGCAACAGCCAGGGACTGGATACCGAAGTCGAGCGGTAAAGGCGACCGAACGCGTGCGAGGAAACCGAGGAGGCGTGAGATGTCGACGCAGCCCCCCAACAGCCTGCGGGCCATCGAGATCCTGATGGTCGAAGACAACCCCGGCGACGTGCGCCTGACGCGCGAAGCGCTCAAGCACCACAAGGTGTCGAACGAGTTGCACGTGGTCGAAGACGGCGTGGCCGCGCTTGACTTCCTGCATCGCCGGCCACCCTACGAGCAAGCCCCCCGACCGGACCTCGTGCTGCTTGACCTCAACCTGCCGCGCAAGGACGGCCGGCAGGTGCTGGCCAGCATCAAGTCGGACGAGGGGCTGAAGACGATCCCGGTCGTGATCCTGACCACTTCGCAGGCCGAAGAAGACGTGGTGCGTGCGTACAAGCTGAACGCCAACTGCTACGTGACGAAGCCGGTGGACTTCGAGCAGTTCAAGCGCATCGTGCAAGGGATCGAACAATTCTGGCTGACAGTGGTGACGCTGCCGCCTCGACAGCCGTGAACCCACCCATCCATGTGCTGCTGATCGAGGACAGCCCCGGCGATGCGCGGCTGATCCAGCTGATGCTGACCCAGGCCAAGGGGCTGAACTTCGATCTGACCTGGGTCGACAACCTGGCCGACGGCATCGACAGGCTGCGCACCGGCCGCATCGATGTCGTGCTGCTCGACCTGGGCTTGCCCGGCAGCCGCGGCCTCGACACCTTGCACCGCCTGCTCGACCAGCACGCGAGCGTGCCGACGCTGGTGGTGCTGAGCGGCCTGACCGACGAGGAGGTGGCCGTACGTTCACTGCAACGCGGCGCGCAGGACTACCTCGTCAAAGGCCAGGTCGACAGCGCGTTGCTGGTGCGGGCGATCCGCTATGCGATTGGCCGCAGCCAGGCCGACGAGGCGCTGCGCCACGCGCACCGGGCGCTGCAGGAACGCACGGCGGAGCTGATCGTCGCCAAGGAGCGCGCCGAAGTGGCCAACCGGGCCAAGAGCGCGTTCCTCGCGCACATGAGCCATGACCTGCGCACGCCGCTCAACGGCATCCTGGGCTTTGCCCAGCTGCTGCAGCACGATGCCACGCTTAACGAGCGCCAGCGCACCGCCGGCAACGCCATCCTGCAGTGCGGCGAGCACCTGCTGACGCTGATCAACGACATCCTCGACCTGGCCAAGATCGAGGCCGGCAAGCTCGAGGTCTGTCCGGTCGACGTCGAGCTAACGCCGTTCTTGAACGGGGTGTGCGAAATCATCCGCGTGCGGGTGGCGCAGAAGCCGGGGCTGTCCCTGGCCTGCGATTTCGCGCCCGATCTGCCGGCCGGCATCCGCACCGACGAGCGGCGGCTGCGCCAGGTGTTGCTGAACCTGCTCGACAACGCGGTGAAGTTTGCCGACCACGGCCGCGTCACGCTGCGGGTGCGTTACCTGCCAACGGCGCGCCTGCGGGTCGAGGTGGAAGACACCGGCGTGGGCATGAGCGAGGAACAGATGGCGCACCTGTTCCTGCCCTTCGAGCAGGTCAGCGATCCGGCGCGCCGCAGTGGCGGCACCGGGCTCGGGCTGGTGATCAGCCGGCAGCTCGCGCGGCTGCTGGGCGGCGATGTCGAGGTGGTGAGCCGGCGCGGCGAAGGCAGCACGTTCGCTTTCGAGATCGCGGCACCGACAGCGGAGCCCGCCGCAGCGCCACCGCCGGCCGGCCGGGCGGCCGTCGACGGCTACCAGGGGGCCCGGCGGCGGGTGCTGGTGGTCGACGACGTGGCCGATCACCGTGCCTTGCTGACCGGGATGATGCAGCCGCTGGGCTTCGAAGTGGCCGAGGCGGCTGGCGGTGACGAGGGCGTGGCGCGGGCCCTGGCGCACCGGCCGGACCTGATCCTGATGGACATCGTGATGCCCGATCTGAACGGGCTCGACGCGATCAGACGCATGCGCCTGCTGCCTGGCCTGAGGGACGTGCCGATCCTCGCGGTGTCGGCCAGCGCCAGCGCCGACGACCAGCGCCTGGCGATCGAAGCCGGCGCGCAGGCCTTCCTGGCCAAACCGGTGGACCGCGACGCCTTGCTGGACCAGGCGGCGGCGTTGATGTCCTTGCGCTGGGTTCGTCGGGACGACGAGCCTGCCGCCGCCGGCAGCGCGTCTGGCCGCGGCTGACACGCCGACCCCGCGCGTGGTGCCGTGCAAACGGTACCGGTACACATCGAGACGCAATCAAACCGACGGACACCGCCAAGTGCCCTAGTGCACTTGTATGGTGCGTCGCGGGGTCGTCATGCCCGCAGAAGACTCACCAGAGGAGAAATGAATGAGACATACCACCCCCGTCATCGCTGCGCTGACCTTGGCCGTTTGGGCGACCATCGCCTCAGCCGATGAAGGCAGTGCCAAGTTCACTGCCGCAACAGAAGAAGGTAGGGGTAACGCCGAGGCCATCCTCACTGCACGCCACGGCGGACTCAACCAGGCTGTTCAACAGGCTGTGCTCGCCGCGCTCGGCGATCAGGTACGCGCAAGCTATGGTCACGTGACCGCGCCGGTGGTCGAGCCGCAACGCCAGTCGGCCGATGCTCGTTGGCTGACAGGCGGCGTCTATTTCCCCGTGCCCGACGGCGTGCATGCCAGCCCGGTCGCGGTGCAGTTCATCGCCCGGCATTCGATGCGCGGCTGGGAGGTCGCGCTGGAAGACAGCGAGCGCTTCAACGCGCTCGCGAAGAAGGCGCCTGACAGCGTGATGAGCGCTGACGAGCGAGAGCTGTTTGCCGAACGGCAGGTCGCGATCCGCGCGCGCGAAGCAGCGGGCGAATCGACGCTGGCGGTCGATGTGGGGCTGGGGATGCCCTTCAAGAAGGAGGGCTCGGTCTGGGGGACCGCCGGCGTGCACGGCGACAGCGGCTCGAGCCGGCCGTACAACGCGATCGACTTCTGGGGTGGCGATGCACGCGTGCTCGCTTCGCGCAAGGGCACCGCGTACAAGTACTGCACCAACTCGCGCTGGCCGTACATCAAGCTCACGCACAAGAACGGCTGGGCGACGGGCTACTACCACACGCGCAACCAGGCCAACATCAGCAATGGGCAAACGCTGCTCGAAGGGGCCTTCATCGGCAACACCGGTGTCGAGCTGCCTTGCGGCGGCAGCGCCAGCGGCGACCACGTGCACTGGACGCTGTGGAAGTCCGCCGGCGCCGCGGAAGCCGTCGACAACAAGCTGATCGGCGGCTGGGTCTGGCACGAAGGCAGCCAGCCCTACAGCGGCTACGCCGAACGCAATGGCAAGCGCGTCAACGCCGGCCAGTCGGGCCTGATCAACTACGGCCACGGCAAGACCCCGCCGCCTGACGACCCCTGCACCGGCGAAGGCTGCGATAAGTACCCCGGCAGCTTCAGCGGCTCGAACGGCGTCAACCTGCACCCGAGCGCGGACGGTTTCCAGTACGCAGGCGGCACGCTGTCGGCTTGGCTGCAAGGGCCGGACGGCACCGACTTCGACTTGATCCTCGGCCGCTACAACAGCAGCACCGGCGAGTGGGACCGCGTGGCCGGCAGCGACGGCCCGAGCTCAACCGAAGAGCTCAGCTACAACGCTGGCGCCGGCAAGTACCGCTGGCGCATCAACCAGTCCAGCGGCACCGGCAGCTACACACTCTGGACACTGCGCAAACCAAGCTAGGAGCGAGAGCTGCGGAATGGGCAAAGCGCAGTGGCTGAGCAGAGCGGCCCATCGTCAAACCGACTGGGCCTCCCTCTCGGAGGGAGGTCGGGAGGGAGTGTCCTGCTTGCTGGAGCCCCCGCTTGGAGGGGGCTCGGGGGAGTTCATGTTCGGCCGAAGGCCGGGGCTCTGAGCCGACCACCAGTCGGCGAAGTCCTCGGCCGGCATCGGCCGGCTGAACAAGAAACCCTGCGCCGCGTGGCAGCCGAGCGCGGCCAGGGCGTCGGCCTGGGCCTCGGTCTCGACGCCTTCGGCCACCACCCGCAGCGACAGCGCGTCGGCGACCTGCACCGTCGATTTGACCAGCGCCGTCTGGTACGTGTTGTGCACCATCTTGATGACGAAGGCGCGGTCGATCTTGACCGTGTCGATTGGCAACTGGTCGAGTGACGCCAGCGATGAATAGCCGGTGCCGAAGTCGTCGAGCGCCAGGCTGACGCCCATCGTGCGCAGCTCGGCCAGCACGGCCTGGGCCGACTCGCCCTGCATCGCCAGCGTCTCGGTGATCTCCAGCCGCAGTGCAGAGGGCGCGAGGCCGTTGTCGTTCAGCGCGGCGCGCACTGCGGCCGCCAGGTGGCCGGGGCGCAGTTGGGCGCGGCTCAGGTTCACCGCCACCGTTTGCGGTGCGGTCTCGCCCATCTGGCGCTGCCACGCGGCCAGGTCGGCGCAGGCGCGGCGCAACACCCATTCGCCCAACTGTTCGATCAGCCCGGCCTCTTCGGCCAGCGGCACGAACTCGGCCGGCGAGACCAGCCCGCGTTTCGGGTGGTGCCAGCGCGCCAGTGCTTCCAGCCCGACCGGGCGGCGGTCTTCCAGCGCCACGATGGGCTGGTAGACGACGTAGAGCTGCTCCTGCTGCAAGGCCTGGCGCAGGTCGGCTTCCAGGTCCATCGCGTGGCGGATGCGGCGGTGCATCTCGGGGTCGAACACCACGTAGCGGCCGCGGCCGCGGCGCTTGGCTTCGTACATCGCCGTGTCGGCATCGCGCAGCACCGATTCGACGCTGACCGAAGACACATCGCTGGTGACGATGCCGATGCTGACGCTCGACTGCACCGAGCGACCGGCCACCTGGTACGGTGCGGCCAGCGCATCGAGCAGCCGTTGTGCCACGCCGGTGGCGTCGCTCGGCTGGGTGATGCGTTCGAGCAGCACGACGAACTCGTCGCCGCCCAGGCGGCCGGCCACCTCGGGCAGCTCGGCCAACTCGGCCAGACGGGCCACGTCGTCGCCGGGGCGCAGCGTCAGTTTCACGCGGGTGGCGATCTGGCGCAGCAGTTCGTCGCCGGCGTCGTGGCCGAGGCTGTCGTTGACCAGCTTGAAGCGGTCGAAGTCCATGAACAGCACCGCGAAGCCGGCGCCCGGGCCGGTGTGCACGCGTTGCACGCAACGGGCCAGCGCCTGCTGGATACCGGCGCGGTTGGGCAACTGGGTCAGCGTGTCCGTCAGCGCCGCGTCGCTCAAGGCCTGCTCCAGCCGCTTGCGGGCATGGATGTCGACGTTGACGCCGGCCATGCGGCGGCCGCGGCCATCGGGCCCGCGCTCGATCACCGCGCCGGCCGCGAGCACCCAGCGCCAGTCGCCGGCTTGGTGCCGCATGCGGAACTCGGTCCGGTAGGGCACGTCGGGGTCGGCCAGGTGTGCCCGCAGCGCGAGCCGGGCCTGCACGGCGTCGTCGGGGTGGACCAGGTTCTGCCAGCCGTCCAAGGTGCGTGGCACCTCGTCCGGCCCGAAGCCGAACATCCGGGCCCAGCGGTCGTTGTAGTCGATGCGCCCGGTCTGCATGTCCCAGTCCCACGTGCCGACACCGGCGCCATCGATCGTGGTCTGCAGCAGGTTGCGCTGGGCGCGCACCTCGGTCTCGTCGAGGAAGCAGGTGACCACGCCTTGCAGCGTGCCGTCGGGGCCCCTCAGCGTTTGCGTGTTGACGCGCAGCCAGCGGCGCTGGCCCTCGGGCGTGCGCACGCCGATCGGCAGGTCTTCCTGGGCTTCGCCGGTGCGCAGCGTGATCAGCGAGGGCAGATCGGCCGGCCGCAGCGGCAGGCCCTCGGCGTTGACCATGGCCCAGCGCGGGTCGACGCTCTCGCGGCCGACCAGTTCGTCGCGCGGCACGCCGGTCAGCTGCTCGGCCTTCTGGTTGGCGTCGATGATGCGGCCTTGCGCGTCCTGCACCAGCAGGCCGGCGGGTAGCGCGCGCAGGATGGCGTCCAGGTACTGGCGCCGTTCGACCTGCGAGGTGATGTCGGTTTCGACCGCGACGAAGCCGGTCAAGGTGCCGGCCTCGTTGCGCAAGGGCTGGATGTCCAGGTCGACCCAGTAGCTGCGGCCATGCTTGCCGCGGTTGAGCATCTCGACCCGCAGCGGCGCGCCTTCGTCCAGCGCCCGGTTCAGTGCGGCGCGGGTGGCCGACGCCGCGTCGTCATCGGTCTCGCTGGCTTGCATCAGCGCGCCCAGGCGATGGCCACGGGCTTCTTCGAGGCTGTAGCCGGTGACGCGGGTGAAGGCGGCATTGGCCCAGACGACCCGGGCCTGGGCGTCGGTGATCACCACTGCGTTCTGCGTGCGGTCGGCCACCAGCGCCAGCCGCTGCAGTTGTTGCGTCTGCGTCGCGAGCTTGGCGTGGTGGCGCTGGATGCGTCGCGCCAGCGGCTCACCCAGGCCGAGCAGCAGCGTCGTGATGCCCAGCGCCAGCAAGCCCACCAGCACCGCATGGGTGCGTCGGGTCTCACTGTGACGGTCTTCGGCCAGCTTCTGCAGCTCGCTGACCGCGTGTTCCATCGTGTCGATGAACTGGCGCGACTCGCCCTGCACCCGCGCCACGTAGGGCTCGAGCCGCGGGTCACCGCGTTCGCGTGCCATCTGCAGCGATTGGGCCGCGGCCCACAGCCGCTCGCGCCGGGCGGTCCAGTGCTCGGGCTCTTCGTTGCTGCTGCCCCAGACACCACGCAGCTCGTACAGCCGGACCGCGTCGTCCCGCATCTTGACCAGGGTCTCTTCGAGCGGCAGTGCACTGTCCACGCCATTGCCGGCGACCAGCGCGTCGGCGGCCATGTGCTCGGCCAGGAAGACCTGGCGGCCGGCCAGGTTCAGCGCCTCGGCGTCGCCGGCACTGGACACGGCAAGGTTGTCGGCCGCGGCCACGAAGGCCCAGGCCGCCAGCACCAGGACCACGACCACCACGCCCAGCAAGCCGCGCAGCCACACCGCCTCGCCGGCATGCGGCAGGCGCTCCAACGCAGCGGCAAGGGCTTTGCTGTTGGAAACGGCGCTTGGCGCGCCGTCGGTGGACAAGGGCGGACGAGACATCAGGCGGACGGGGCGCAATGGCAGATTGGCACCACGCTTGCCGGTGGTGCTCGTCGGCTTATCGGCCCGCTGGTCCGCTGCTTGACCCGCTTTACCGTGCGGTTGGCCGGCTGGGCGCCGGTGCCGCGGCCAGATCGAGTGCCGCGCCTTGGCTGAGCGCCTGCAGACAGGCCAGGCACAGACAACCGGTGTAGCGTGCACGCAATGCCGACTGTAAGTCCTCACTCAGCTGCAGAGAACCGCAGGGGCAGGGGGCGGCGTCTGAGACGCCGCAATGAAACCCGCCGCCGCAGCGCGGGCAGCGGTCGAGATCTGGGGCGGAAAAGGTGTTCAATAGATCCTCTCAATGAGAAGAATCGGATCAATCAATCATGCAAATGCTGCGGCGCACCTAACATTCGTCTCATCCGTTCAACCCCTGCTTTATAGAAGGAATCTCCAATGTCGCTGATCAACACCAAGGTCCAACCGTTCAAGGCCGAAGCTTTCCACAATGGCAAGTTCATTGCCCTCACCGAGGAGTCGCTCAAGGGCAAGTGGTCGGTGCTGATCTTCATGCCGGCCGCCTTCACCTTCAACTGCCCGACCGAGGTCGAAGACGCGGCTGACAACTATGCCGAGTTCCAGAAGGCCGGCGCCGAGGTCTACATCGTCACGACCGACACGCACTTCGCGCACAAGGTGTGGCACGAGACCTCGCCGRCGGTCAGCAAGGCCAAGTTCCCGCTGGTTGGCGACCCGACCCATGCGCTGTCCAACGCCTTCGGCGTGCACATCCCCGAAGAAGGCCTGGCGCTGCGCGGCACCTTCGTGATCGACCCGGAAGGCACGATCAAGACGCTGGAAGTGCACGACAACGCAATCGCCCGCGACGTGAAGGAAACGCTGCGCAAGCTGCGCGCCGCCCAGTTCGTGGCCAAGAACCCGAACCAGGTCTGCCCGGCCAAGTGGAACGAGGGTGCCAAGGCGCTGACCCCGTCGCTGGACCTGGTCGGCAAGATCTAAGCCTCTTCTCCCGTCTCTGGCCCGCGCCGCTCGGTGCGGGCCTTGCTCCCCCCAAAAGACCACGCCCGACAGCCCCATTGCGAGGCTGATGGGCGCAGCCTTGCCCGATCACGAGGAACCCGCCATGTTGGACACCGCCACCCAATCCCAGCTGCGCGCCTATTTCGAGCGCATCGCCCAGCCGATCGAACTGGTGGCGAGCCTCGACGACCGGCCGGCCTCGGCCGAGATGCGTGAGCTGCTCGGTGAGTTGGCTGAGTTGGCGCCAGCTGGCCAGATCAGCGTGCGCTATGACGGCGACGATGCGCGCCGGCCGTCGTTCTCGATCAACCGCGTCGGTGCCGACATCGGTGTGCGCTTCGCCGCGATCCCGATGGGCCACGAGTTCACCTCGCTGGTGCTGGCGCTGCTGCAGGCTGGCGGTCACCCGCCCAAGGTCGAGCCCGAAGTGATCGAACAGATCCGCGGTCTCGAAGGCGATTTCGTCTTCGAGACCTACATGTCGCTGACCTGCCACAACTGCCCCGACGTCGTGCAGGCGCTGAACCTGATGGCGGTGCTGAACCCGCGCGTGCGCCATGTGGCGATCGACGGTGGCCTGTTCCAGGGCGAGGTCGACGAGCGCCAGGTGATGGTCGTGCCCTCGGTCTACCTGAATGGGCAACCCTTCGGCACCGGCCGCATGGAGCTGGCCGAGATCCTGGCCAAGGTCGACAGTGGCGCCGCCGAGCGCGAAGCCGCGAAGCTGGCCGACAAGGCCCCGTACGACATGCTGGTCGTCGGTGGTGGCCCGGCCGGTGCAGCGGCGGCGATCTATGCAGCGCGCAAGGGCATCCGCACCGGTGTCGTGGCCGAGCGTTTCGGCGGCCAGGTGCTGGACACCCTGGCCATCGAGAATTTCATCTCGGTGAAGGAAACCGAGGGGCCGCAGTTCGCCGCGGCGCTGGAACAACACGTGCGCACCTACGAGGTCGACATCACGAACAACCAGCGCGCCGACAAGCTGGTGCCAGCCCACCAGCCGGGCGGGCTGATCGAGGTGCAGATGGCCAATGGTGCATCGCTGAAGGGCCGCACGATCGTCATCTCGACCGGTGCGCGCTGGCGCAATGTCAACGTGCCCGGCGAGGCCGAGTACCGCAACAAGGGCGTGGCCTACTGCCCGCACTGCGACGGCCCGTTGTTCAAGGGCAAGCGCGTCGCGGTCATCGGTGGCGGCAACTCCGGCGTCGAGGCGGCGATCGATCTGGCTGGCGTGGTGCAGCACGTGACGCTGCTCGAGTTTGCTGATCAGCTGCGCGCCGATGCGGTGCTGGTCAACAAGCTGAAGAGCCTGCCGAACGTGGCCATCCACACCAACGCGCAGACGACCGAGATCACCGGCGACGGGAAGAAGGTCAATGGCCTGGTCTACACCGACCGCGCCAGCGGCCAGTCGCACAAGGTGGTGCTCGAAGGTGTGTTCGTGCAGATCGGCCTGGTGCCCAACACCGAGTGGCTCAAGGGCGTGGTCGAGCTAAGCCGCCACGGTGAAATCGTCGTCGACGCGAAGGGCCAGACCAGCGTGCCCGGCGTGTTCGCCGCTGGCGATGTGACGACGGTGCCGTTCAAGCAGATCATCATTGCCGCCGGTGACGGTGCGAAGGCTGCGCTGGGTGCGTTCGACCACCTGATCCGCACGCCGGTGCCGGCCGCTGCCCACGTCGCTTGAGCGGACGCGGCGCGCCTTAAACGAGGGGGGAGCGCGCCGCGAAAGAGGGACAGACCCCCTGCTGTCTGCGGGGGTGACGCGTGCGGGCGCGCCTTCGAACATGCACGGCCTGCCGCCGAACCCACGGCGGCAGTGGGCCGTGGGCCCTCGGGTCCACGGCTGCTTGTTCGTGCCATACCAAGTCTGGAGGTACCCGTGTCCCGAATCCTCAAGCTCTCGTTGGCTGCCACTGCAGCCCTTGTCTTGTCCGTCAGCGCTCAGGCCGGCAGCGAGCCGCCCGGATCAAAGGCGGTCAGCAAGGTGTCGCCGATGGCGATCAGCACCTCGCACAAGCTGCAGAAGACCTTCTTCGATACTGACAGCACGGTCACCGCGCTAGCCGTCGGCAACAACGACATCGGCACGGTGCTGACTGTCAATTGCGCGAACACGGCCGGTTGCACCATCGCCGGCAACATGAACGCCCAACTCGCCGCCGCGGCGAGCGAGAACGCCGCCGCGATCTGCCTGATCGTGGACGGTTCCAGTGTCAGCTGCCCGTTCAACGGCATCATCCGCGCGGGCAGTGGCTTCCAGGTCATGAACTACCAGACCTTCACCTCGGTGGCACTCGGCAACCACACGGTGCAGATGCGCATCTTCACCTCAGTGGCCACCAACCTGCACCGCTGGAACAAGGAATTCAAGCTCTACAAGCCCTGAGCGGTCTCGGGCCGCTCACGGCCCGAGCCTAGGGGCCTATGTAGCGCGAGCGCACCCACATGCGCTCGCCGCTGCGGCGCTGCTCCAGCGCATGGGCGATGAAGCCGACGCAGCGCGGCGCCATCAGCAGCACCGTCGACGCTTCGCGCGGCGCTCCCAGTGCACGTCGCAAAGCGACCAAGCCGAAGTCCAGCGAAGGCTTCCAGCCGGTCATCCGCTCCACCGCCGCGATCATCGGAACGCGCGTGCCCCATTGCTCGACCAGCGCCAGCAGCGCGACAGCCCGCGGGTCACCCGCCGGGTAGTACAGGTGGTCGAAGCCGGGCAGCGTCTCACCGCGGTCCAGCCGTGCGCTGATCGCCGCCACTTCGTCGGGCTGCGCCATCACCTCGTCCCACAAGGCTTCGACGCGTGTGCTGTCACCGCCGTTGAATGCGGCCCCCAGGTAGCTCAAAGCGCCCATCAGCGCGGCGCCGAGCGAGGCACCGACCGAAGTGAGCTGGCGCGCTGTCAACGCGATCAGGCTCATTTCGTGTTCGGCCGACAGCACCAGCGCTTGCCGCACCAGGTCGGCGGCGCCTTCCGGCAAGCCCCAATGCGTTGCGAACAACTCGTGCGCAGGCTGGGCCGAAGGGGCTTGGCCCAAGAAGCAGGCCAGCGCTGCGCGCAGGTGCTGGCCGCAGGCGTGAGCCAAGACCTCGCCGTCAGGCAGCCAGGCCGGGCCGTGCAGGTTGCCCTGGGCCATCGCCCAACGCGCCTGCGTGCGTTCGGCCAGCGGCCATGCGGCGGTGGCTTGGACGCTGGCGGTCCAAACATCGCCGAGCACCGGCGCAGCGCCGTCGAACGGATCGTGCGGCTCAAGCTGCCACAACCAACGGGCCACGTCTTCGAGGCTGGCGCCTTCGCGGGCCATCTCGGGGGCCGGCCGGCCACGGTAGATCGTCTGCCCGTCGACGATGCCCGAGATGGCCGAGTCCAGCACCGGCAAACCTTGAGTGAGCGTGGCGCCGATCTGCTGCTCGCCGCGCCGGCCCTGGCCGCGTCGCTGGGCCAACTGGTCGACCTCGAAGCTTGAGTAGCGGCTGGCGCGCGGGTCCGCCGGGTCGGCCAGCGCGTTGAGCTGGCCGCGGCTGACGTAGGCATACAGCGTGGCCTTGGTGATGCCCAGGCGGCGCGCTGCTTCGTCGGCACCCAGCAGTTCGGTGACGAAAGGGCGGATCGAGCGCGTGCGTGACTTCATATATTGATGAAGTTGATCAAGATTGACGACGTTAACCAGTGTCGGTCCAATCGCGGCACCTACTTCACCCGATCAGGGTTTTCACGTGCCGTACGACGCCTTGCTGTTGCCGCCCCGCTTTCGTTTTTCCGTCCTGACCGCCGCCTGCCTTGTTGGCGCCGCACCGCCGGCAGGCGCCGAATCCGCCGCCGACGCGGCACCGACCCAGCGCGTTGAAGTACGCGGTGCCGGTGAACAGCAAGCCCGGCGCGACGCGCTGGAGGCGCGGGTCGTCGTCAGCCGTGACGAGCTGCTGCGCCAGGGCGACAGCAACCTGGCCGATGCGCTGCGCCGCGTGCCCGGCATCACCGTCAGCACCACCGGCGGCCGCGGCGCCGAGATCCGCATGTCGGGCCTGGGCGGCGGCTACACCCAGGTGCTGCTGAACGGCGAGCCGGTGCCGCCAGGCTTCTCGCTCGAAAGCCTGTCGCCCGAGTTGATCGAGCGGGTCGAGGTCTCGCGCAGCCCGAGCGTCGACCAGAGCGCGCAGGCGATCGCCGGCAGCGTCAACATCGTGCTGCGTCGCACTGCGCGCACCACGCAGCGCGACATCAAGCTGGCTGGCGCGCGCGTGCTGGAGCGGCCGACCTCCTCGGTCGACGGCAACATCGGTGACCGCGACGGCCCGTGGGCCTGGGGCCTGGGCGTCGGGCTGGTCAGCGAAGACCAGGTCTGGCCGATGCAGCTGACGCTGCGCGCCACCGATGCCAATGACAAGCTGGTGCAGGCCTATGCGACCGACAAGCGCGAGTTCGACCRCAGTGACAGCCTGAACCTGACGCCGCGGCTGAGCTACGCGCCGAACGACCACGACAGCCTCGGCACCGACCACCTGCTGCGCGTGCGCCGCAGCACCGGCGGCGCGTTGGACCGGCGTCAGCCGCAGGCCGGCGACGACCCGGTCTTTGGCCGCAATGATCTGTACCTCGTCGCCGACATCTTTCAATGGCGCGGCCGCTTGAACTGGACGCGCCGGCTCGACGACGGCGCGAAGATCGATGCCAAGCTCGGTGGCACCTATGCGCGCCGCGCGTCGGAGGCCGAATTCGACGGTTGGGACGTCGACGGCACGCCGATCCGCGATGCGCATGTGCACTCGGTCGCTGTCGACCAGGGCGCCAGCGCCGCCGGCAAGTACCGCCGTCCGCTGGGGGAGACGMACGCGCTGACGCTGGGCTGGGACGGCGAATACACCCAGCGCGACGAAGACCGCATCCAGCGCGAAAAGCAGCTGCCGCACGGCCTGCCGGTCGAAAATCTCGACGAGGTCTACCAGGCCGAGGTCACGCGCCTGGCCCTGTTCGCGCAGGACGAATGGGCGATCGATGCGCAGTGGAACGCGTCACTGGGATTGCGTTGGGAAGGGCTGCGATCGGTCAGTGAGGGTAACGTGTTCCCTGGGGTGACCCGGCAGACCAGTGTGTTCAGCCCGGTGCTGCGCACGGTCTGGAAAGTGCCCGAGACCAAGGACCAACTGCGCTTCGGCCTCGGTCGCACCTACAAGGCGCCGACGCCGCGCGAACTGATGCCGCGCCGCTTTGTGGCCAACGAGAACAGCCCGACAACGCCCGATCTGCAGGGCAACCCGGACCTGCGGCCCGAACTGGCGTGGGGGCTGGACGTGGCCTGGGAGCACTACCTGGGCCCTGCCGGCATGGCCAGTGTGTCGGCCTACGTCAAGCGGATTGAGGACGTGATCCTCGACGAGTTGACGTTGGTGCAGGATGCGCGCAACGAGGCCCACTGGGTGCAGCAGCGCTCGAACCAGGGTGTCGCGCGCGTTTGGGGCGTCGAATTGGAGACCCGGCTGGACCTGCACAAACAATGGACCTCGGCGCCGCCTGTCGAGCTGCGCGCGAACCTGGGCTGGAACCGCTCGCGCGTCGACGCCGTRYCGGGGCCTAACAACCGTCTTGCACGGCAAACACCGTGGGCGCTGAACCTAGGCGCCGACTACCGGCCTGACGGCAACCACTGGGCGCTGGGCGGCAACTTCAACGCCCAAGGCGGCGGCGAGGTCCGGCAGTCGATCAACCGCTGGGGCGGCACGCCCACCAAGCGCCTGCTCGATCTCTATGCGCAGTGGAAGCCCGACGACGCCAGCCAATGGCGCCTGGCCTTGAACAACCTGCTGCACCAGCGCGAGGTGACGCCGGCGCGCGTCGATGTCGATGGCTTGAGCTACCGCCAGAGCGAGTCCTTGCGCACCGGCACTGCTATTCGCCTGAGCTGGGAGCACAAGCTGTAGGTGGTTGACTACCCCCTAAGCGGGGGCCCACGAGCAAGGGGTGAACCCCCTGCGGATGAAGGATGCCGCGTTGGCCGACCTGTCTCAACAATGCGCTCGCCTGCCGCAGTTCACCTCGGCCGGTGGCGCAAGAAGGGCTTCAGCCCACCGCGTCCCACCTCAGCAATTCAGGAGATTCCATGTCGTATCTTGCCAAGTTCTCCCTGGCTGCCGCCGCGGCCGCCTTCGCCTTCAGCGCCTACGCCGGTGGCGAGCCTCCGGGCGTGAATTCCGCCAAGAAGGTCTCGGCGGAAGCGATCGGGACCGTGCACAAGCTGCAGAAGACCTACTTCGACACCGACGCCACCGKCGTCGTGATCAACCCGGGCTTCAACGTCGTCGGCACCGCGCTGACGGTGAACTGCGCCAACGCCGCCGGCTGCACGATCGCCGCCGACATGAACGCCCAGCTGGGCGCGGTCGCGACCGAAAACGCGGCAGCGATCTGCATGATGGTCGACGGTGGCTACATCAACTGCCCGTTCAACGGCATCATGCGCGCCGGCGGCGGCTACCAGGTCATGAACTACCAGACCTTCACCAGCGTGGCGCTCGGCAACCACACCGTCGAGATGCACGTCTACTCGACCCAGGCGACCAACCTGTACCGCTGGAACAAGGAAATCAAGCTGTACAAACCTTGAGCCCCCACGCCCCTCCCGGGGCTGCCCCCCAAGGGGGCTCGCGCAGCGGACCGGCAAAGCCGGATCCGCGCACGCCACCGGATGGGCGGCGGCGCTACGCGCGCCTAGAGTAACCCGTTGCTTCGAGGGCTAGGGCATGACGGCATACTGCCGGTTCATGCCTCATGACTTCATTCTGTTCGACCTCGACGGCACGCTGAGCGATCCGCAGCTCGGCATTGGCCGCTCAATCAATCACGCGCTCGAACGCCATGGCTTCACGCCGCTGGCGCCGGGCGCGGTTTCGCGTTACATCGGCCCGCCGCTGGACGAGAGTTTTCGTGCCATCACCGGCCGCGACGACGATGCCACCATCCACGCACTGGTGGCCGCGTACCGTGAGCGTTATGGCGACATCGGCTACGCCGAGAACCTGCTGTACGCAGGCATCCCCGAAGCCTTGAAGGCGCTCGTCGATGCCGGCCTGTCGTTGGGCCTGTGCACCTCCAAGCGGCGCGACTTTGCCTGCAAGATCCTCGCGCTGTTCCAGCTCGACCACCTGTTCCGTTTCGTCGACGGCGGCGAGATCGGCGTGCACAAGTGGCAGCAGATCGCTGCGCTGCGTGCGGCCGGCCAGGTCAGCGAACGAAGCCTGATGGTGGGTGACCGTGCGGTCGACATGATCGCGGCGCACCGCAACGGCCTGGCCGCCGCTGGCGTGCTGTGGGGCCATGGCAGCCGAGAGGAGCTGCAGGCCGAGTCGCCGCGCTACCTGCTCGACGCGCCGGCCCAGATCACCCAGTGGGGCCGGCCGGAGGTGCCGGCATGACGACGATCATTCGCCGCCTGGCTCCGGCCGATGCTGCGGCTTTCCAGGCCCTGCGCCTGCAAGGCCTGCTGGAATGCCCGACGGCGTTCGCTTCCAGCCATGAAGAAGAGGCCGGCGAGCCGGTTTCGGCAGTCGCGGCCCGCCTGAACGATGAAGGCATCTGCGGCGTGTATGGTGCGTTCGCGCCCGACGGCACGCTGGTCGCCGTGGCCGGGCTGGGCCGCGAGTCGATGGCCAAGATGGCGCACAAGGGCGTGCTCTGGGGCATGTATGTCGCGCCGGCATGGCGACGGCAAGGCATTGCCCAGGCGCTGGTCACGCATCTGCTGGCGCAGGCCTCACGCGAGCCTGGGCTGCGCCAGGTGATGCTGGGCGTGCATGCGCGCAACGAGCCGGCGTTGGCGCTGTACCGCGCGCTTGGCTTCGTCGCCTGGGGCACCGAGCCGGCCGCGGCCTGGGTCGATGGTGAACCGCAGGACGAGACCTGGATGGTCTGCCGCTTGTCCGGTCATTGACAGGGCCGACTCAAGGATGAAGTGCAACACCAGCGATGTCGGTGACTTTGAGTTGAGAGAAGACTTCGTGTGGAGTGCGGAAGCCGAGGATCTTGCGAGGAGTGTTGTTGAGGACGAACTCGAGGTTGCGCAGATCTTTGTCGGTAAGGGGCGAGAGGTCAAGGCCCTTGGGGAGGAACTCACGGATGATGCCATTAGCGTTCTCGTTGGAGCCGCGCTGCCAAGGGC
>NZ_JBFUGE010000042.1:0-22743 GCF_056403075.1 Ideonella sp. P3_A4
ACGCGGTCCGGCGCCAACGGGGCGCCGTCGGCCGACGCAGCGTGGGGCAGGGCGAGCAGGGCGGCGCACAGCCATGCGGCCAGGCATCGATTCATGTCGTGACCTCGGGTTGTGGGTGTTGGGAGTGATGTGAAAGCTGGCGATGCTCGGCCAATCGGCGCTTAGCGGCGTAGTCAGCGTGCAGCGCGTCGCGGCTCTTGTGTTCGTCGCCCCAGAACAGCGCTTGTTGCGCCTGCAGCGCGTCGGCATGGTGGGTGAGTGCGTGCAGCAGCCAGTCGGCGCGCCGCAATGTCATCGGGGTGCAGCTGTGGCCGCGCAGGTCATCGTCGAGATCGAGCACGTGCGAGCGCCATTGCTCGGCCCAGTACAGCGCTTCGGCGCTGCCGCCCAGGGCCTCGTCCCAGCGCCGCACGATGTCGTCCAGCCAGGCGAGTACGGTGGAACTCGCGCCGCGCTCGGCGATGGTGGCGCGCATCCAGCGGTAGGTCTCGAGCGCGATGGTCTTTTCGAGGCGGAAGGCGGCCAGTGCTGCGGCCTCGCCGCGCGTGTCGGCCAGCGCCAGCAAATGGCCCGAGTGGTTGCGCGTCTCGAATCGCTCGGCCGGGTGAAACAAGGGCACGTCGGTGCCGCAGCCGGCCGTGTTGAAGTGGCGCCGTGGGTCGAAGCGGTACATGTAGCCGAAGTCGAACAGCTGCAGTTGCCGTCCGTCATCAAGGATGTTGCCGCTGCACAAGTCCCACTCGAAGAACCCTTCCGTCCAAAGCGCGCACGCGGTGTACAGGATCTGGGCGAGCCGGCGCTCGTCCCAGTCGGCCACCGGCTGGCCCTCGATCCACGGCGAGAGGATCAGGCCTTGGCGGTACGAGGCGTAGCGGGTGTCGACGATCGCCGCCCAGCGGGCCGGGCCGGCCGGGTCGCGCTGCTTCAGTGCGGCCAGGTCGATGCGGCGCTGCACCTCGTTGAGGAACGAGGTCTGGCCGTCGGTGTTCTTCACCAGCGCCTGTGGGCGGGCGCGCTTGAGCGTCCAGTCGCCTTGCCGCGATCGCAGGCGAAAGACCTGCGCCGTCAGGCCCGAGTCGAACAGCTCGACCACCGGTGGCTGGCCAGGCACACAGGCCGCCAGTGCGTCGATCGGCCACGGCAGGTCTAGCGGGTCGCCGAAGGCCAGTTCGGCGCCACTGGCCTCGAACGCGAGCTGCGCGGCCTGGCGCTCGGCCTCGAGCGTTGTCGTGGGCGCAGGCTGCGTCATCGGATGTCGAAGACCCGGATCGATTGCGGCGCCAGCGTCAGCATGTCGCCCTGCGCGGTGTCGGCACCCGCCGGGTAAAGCGCCGCGAGCCGGTCGTCAGGCTTCAGCGCCGGCACACGCAGCTTGGCGGCCTGGGCGCCGTAGTTGATCAGCACCAGCGTGCGCTCGGTGCCGAGCCGGCGCTGGAAGCCCAGCACCAGGCCATCGGCGAAGCTGTTTTCGAAGCTGCCCCGGGCGATTGATGGCCGGCTGTTGCGCAGGCCCAGCATGGCCTTGTAGAAGGCGTGCAGCGAGGTCGGGTCCTTGGCTTCGGCAGCGGCGTTGAAGGTGGCCACGTTCGGCGCGACCGGCCGGAACGGCGTGCCGTTCGTGAAGCCGGCGCCGCTGGCAGTGGCCGACCAGCTCATCGGTGAGCGCAGCGGCATGTCGCCCTCGAGCTGCGTCACCCCGGCCTGGCCGATTTCTTCGCCGAAGTAGACGAAGGGGGTGCCGGGTTGCAGCAGGTAGCCAGCCGCGGCGACGCGGTAGCGCGCGAGGTCGCCACCGACTTGGTCCCACAGGCGCTGGCCGGCGAAGATGTCGTGGTTGGAGACGAAGGTCGCCATCGTTGGCGACGCCGTGCGGTAGAACTCGGCCAGCTTCTGCACCGACTCGGGCTTGCCGCGCGCCGCTTCGACGAAGTGCTGCGTGTAGCCGAATGCGAAGGCACCGCCGCAGACCGCGGGGTCGCCGTAGGCTGCAGGTTCGGCGGTCGCTTCGCAGACCACGTAGCGCTGCGGGTACTGCTTGATCAGGTCTTGCAACTGCTTGGTCAGGCGGCGGCTCTCGAGCTGGTCGTTCCAGTGCACCGCGTCGTTCTCGATCATGTGCGGCACCGCGTCGAGGCGGTAGCCGTCGAGCCCGCGGTTGAGCCAGAAACGCAGGCTGTCCAGGTGGTAGGCCAGCACGGTCGGGTTGCGCAGGTTGAAGTCGGGCATGTGCGGGCCGAAGGTGCCGAAGTAGAAGCCCTTCGCATCGGGTGCCGGCTTCGGCAGGTCTTTCGGGTGGCCCCTGAACAGCCACGGCTGCGAGGCCGCGTGGTACCAGGGGTACTTGCCCCAGATGTCCCAGCCGGGTGGCGCATCGTCACTCCAGACGAACCAGTCGCGGTACGGGTTGTTCTTGCCTTTCAGCGCTTCGACGAACAGCGGGTGCTGAGCGGCGCTGTGGTTGATCACGTAGTCCATCACCACGCCGATGCCGCGTGCATGGGCTTGCTTGATCAGCTCATCGAAGTCGGCCAGCGTGCCGTACTCGGGCGCAACGCTGCGGAACTCGCTGGTTGCGTAGCCGTGGTCGCCGTCGGCATTGCGCTGGATCGGCATCAACCACAGGCCCTTGATGCCAAGGTCCTTGAGGTAGTCCAACCGCGAGGTCAGGCCACGCAGGTCACCGATGCCGTCGTCATCGCTGTCCTGGTAGGCGCGGACGAAGATCTCCATGAATGCGCCGTGCTGCCAGCCTTCAGGCAACGCGCTGGGCGGCGGCTGAAACGGGACCGGGCTCAGGTCGACCGGCTGGGCCTGGGCGGCGACCATGCTGGCCAGCAGGGCGGCGAGCGAGGCGTGACGAAGACGATGAATCGGGTTCATTGACGCTGGGGCGAAGGCATGTGCTGAGCCGGCAGAGGCCCAAGCACAATGTAGTAAAGGTACGCAATTTTTGGTGCTGATTGCGAAGCCAGGATAGAACAATTGGCTTGACGGTGGAATCCATGAGTGCACCAATGCTGTAGTTTTGCTACTGTGTCGGCTGCCGTCGCGCGACGGCGCTGCGTGGCATGGAGCAAGCACTTTGACAACCCGACGACGCGCGCCGATCCGGCGTGCTGCCCTGATTTCGTTGATCGCTTGCGCGGTGTTCGCGCCAGCCGCAGCGTTGGCTGCTTCGGCAGGTCCTTTGCCTGCGAACATTTCAGCGCTGGCCGACTGTGACGTGGCGGATTGGCAAACCGTGCTGCAGCCCTCCGCCGGCCCGATCGACGCCCGCGCCGTCTGGCTCGATCGGCAGCAGTTGCAATGGCCTGGTATCGAAGCCGCGGCGGGCAGCCGTTTCAGGCTGATCCACAGTGCTGACGGCCTACTGGTGCTGACCAAGGGTCAAGCGGTGCAGGGCGCCGATGCCACGTTCGCACTCAATGCCAACACGGGCACCGAGCCAGTTCCGCGCTTCAAGTACCTGGCCGCCGGCGTGCGGCTTCAAGTGGCGGCCGATGACGTGGCGAAGCTGCCGGCGCTGATCACCGGCCAATGGGCGCTGGTCCACGAAGCCGACGATGGCTTGGTGCTCGATGCGACCACGGTCCAACTGCCGGGCCTGCTGGACGACCTGTACGCGCCGGCGCAGCAACTGGCGCAACTCGGCGTGACGGTGCAACCGCAGGCGACGCGCTTCGAGCTGTGGGCACCGATCGCGCGGGCTGTCACGCTGTGTGTCTACCCGCGTGGCAGCGGCCGCGCCGAGGCCGCGCGCACGCTGCAGCTTGACGACGCGACCGGTGCATGGCGTCACACCGAGCCCGCCGATTGGACCGGCCACTACTACCGCTACCTGGTCGACGTGTTCGTGCCCGGAACTGGCTGGGTGCGCAACCGGGTGACCGACCCCTACGCCGTCAGTCTGACCACCGACTCGCAGCGCGCCTACATCGCCAACTTGGCCGATGCCCGGCTGAAGCCAGCGGGGTGGGACGCGCATGGCGTGCCTGGCAAGGTGCAGGCCAACACCGACATGGTGGTCTATGAGCTGCACGTACGCGACTTCTCGGCCAGCGACGCGAGCGTGTCGGCCGCGCACCGCGGCAAGTACCTGGCGTTCACCGACACCACGTCGCACGGTATGCGCCACCTGCGCGCACTCGCCGAGTCCGGCCTGACCGACATCCACCTGCTGCCGGTGTTCGATCTGGCGACGGTGCCCGAGCGCGGCTGTGTGATCCCGCGGGTGCCGAAGGCAGCGCCCGACAGCCCGGCCCAACAAGCCGCGGTGATGGCCGATGCGGCCCGCGACTGCTTCAACTGGGGCTACGACCCCTTCCACTACAGCGCGCCGGAGGGCAGCTACGCGACCGACCCGGCCGATGGTGCGGTGCGCATCCGCGAGTTCCGGGCGATGGTGATGGCGCTGCACCGTGCTGGCCTGCGCGTGGGCATGGACGTGGTCTACAACCACACGGCCGCGGCCGGCCAGAACCTGAAGTCGGTGCTCGACCGCATCGTGCCCGGCTACTACCACCGGCTCGATGCGAACGGTGTCGTCGAGCGCTCGACCTGCTGCGACAACACCGCCACCGAGCACGCGATGATGGCCAAGCTGATGACCGACTCGGTCAAGCTCTGGGCCACGCAGTACCGCATCGATTCGTTCCGCTTCGACCTGATGGCGCATCAGCCGCGCGCGGCGATGGAGGTGCTTCAGCGCGAGGTGAACGCTGCCACCGGCCGCCACGTCAACCTGATCGGCGAAGGCTGGAACTTCGGCGAAGTGGCCGATGGCAAGCGCTTCGTGCAGGCGTCGCAGCTGTCGCTGGGCGGCAGCGGCATCGGCACCTTCAGCGACCGAGGTCGCGACGCCGTGCGCGGCGGCTCGGCCGGCGACGAGGGCGAAGCGCTGGTCCGGCGCAAGGGCTACATCAACGGCGCCGTCGATGGTCCGCGCGACGAGGCGATGCGCCTGGCCGACCAGGTGCGAATCGGCCTGGCTGGCACTCTGCGCAGCTACGAGTTGCAGACTCGGCAGGGCGAGACGAAGCGGCTCGATCATATCGACTACACCGGCCAACCAGCGGGTTATGCCAGCCAGCCGGGCGAGGTCGTCAACTACGTCGAGAACCACGACAACCAGACGCTGTTCGACAACAACGTGTTGAAGCTGCCACGCGAAACCACCGGTGCCGAACGCGCGCGGGTGCAGATGCTGGCCGCGGCGATCAACCTGTTCAGCCAGGGTGTCGCCTATTTCCATGCCGGCATCGACACGCTGCGCAGCAAGTCGCTCGACCGCAACAGCTACGACTCGGGCGACTGGTTCAACCGGCTCGGCTGGTCATACCAGACCAACTTCTTCGGCACCGGCCTGCCGCCGCAGCGCGACAACCAGAGCAGCTGGCAGGTCTTTCGGCCGCTGCTGGCCGACAAGGCGCTTCAGCCCGCACCGCGCGACATCGCGTGGGCGCGAGACACCTTCCGCGATCTGCTCGCGATCCGGGCCAGCACGCCGTTGTTCCGCCTGCGCGATGCGGCCGAGGTGCGCCAACGCCTGAGCTTTCCGAACAGCGGCCCGCAGCAGAATCCTGCGGTGCTGGTGGGGCGGCTCGATGGGGCGGGGTGGCCAGATGCGCGATTTGGTGAGCTGCTGTACTTCGTCAACGTGGCCGAATCGGCGCAGACGCTGGTGCTGCCGGAGCTGACAAAGGGCACGGCTTGGCGTCTGCACCCGGCCCACACACAGCGGGGCGCGGCCGACCTGCGCGCCCGCGAGGCCCGTGTCGACACCGGGTCAGGCAGCTTCACGATCCCGCCGCGCACCGCGGTGGTCTTCGTGCGCGGGTAGCACCGAGCGGGGCCGGTCGATGAAGCGCTCGATAATGGCCCACCTCACGCCCGGCGCCCCGCGCAAATCGTCCCCCATGGCATCGTTCGACAGCCCCCGGCTGATTGCCGACATCGGCGGCACCTACGCCCGCTTCGCGCTCGAGGTGGCGCAGGGCGAGTTCACGCAGATCGCCTCGTTGCGTTGCGCGGACCACGCCGATTTCCACGCCACCGTCAGCGCCTACGTCGCCACCTTGCCGGCCGGCACGCAGATCCAGCACGCCGCGGTCGCGATCGCCAATCCGGTCGAAGGCGACCAGGTGCGGATGACGAATTACCACTGGCAGTTCTCGATCGAGCAGATGCGCCAGCGGCTGGGCTTCGAGACGCTGGTGGTGCTGAACGACTTCACCGCGCTGGCGATGGCGCTGCCGCGGCTGGGCCCGAAGGACCTGCGCCAGGTCGGTGGCGGCAATGCGCGCAAGCAAAACGTGATCGGCTTGCTCGGCTCGGGCAGCGGCCTGGGCGTGTCGGGCCTGATCCCAGCCGGCGATGGCTGGATCTCACTCGGCTCAGAAGGCGGCCACACCAGCTTTTCGCCGCGCGACGAGCGTGAGATCGCGATCCTGCGCCACGCATGGAAGCAGTACGACCACGTGTCGTTCGAGCGCCTGCTGTCCGGCCCCGGGCTGGAGCTGATGCACCGCGCATTGGCCGACTACGCGGGCGAGAAGGCCGACAACCTGTCCGCACCCGAGATCACGCAGCGTGCCCTCGACGGCACGGACAAGGTTTGCGTCGACACGCTGGAGGTGTTCTGTGCGCTGCTCGGCACGGCGGCCGCGAACCTCGCCGTCACGCTCGGTGCCTTGGGTGGCATCTACATCGGCGGCAGCATCGTGCCGCGGCTGGGGTCGTACTTCGATCGCTCGCCGTTCCGCGACCGTTTCGAAGACAAGGGCCGCTTCAGTCGCTACCTGTCGGACATTCCGACTTTCGTGATCACGGCCGAGCACGCGACCTTCATCGGTGCGTCGGCCATTCTCGAAGCGCAGTTGCGCACGATCAGCAGCGCGCCAGCCTCGGCGGTGCTGACGCAGATCCGCCGTGCGCGTGGCGAGCTGACGCCGGCCGAGTTGCGTGTGGCCGACCATGTCCTGGCGCATCCGCGCTCGGTGCTGAACGACCCGATCGCCGAGATCGCGAAGGCCGCGCAGGTCAGCCAGCCGACGGTGATCCGCTTCTGCCGCTCGCTCGGCTGCGAGGGCCTGTCGGACTTCAAGCTGCGGCTCGCGTCCAGCCTGACCGGCACGGTGCCGATCACCCACACCCAGGTGACCACCGACGACTCGATGCTGGAGCTGGGCAGCAAGGTGCTGGGCAACACAGCCTCGGCGATCCTGCAGGTGCGCAGCCAGCTGAACCGCGAAATGATCAACCGTGCGATCGAGACGCTGCTTGACGCGCAGCGCATCGATTTCTACGCACTCGGCCACTACGGCGTGGTGGCAATGGACGCGCAGTTCAAGTTCCTGCGCTTCGGCCTGCCGAGCATGGCTTACACCGACTCACGCTTGCAGATGCTGGCGGCCGGTGTGCTGAAGCCGAAGGATGTGGTGGTGGTGATCAGCGCCAGCGGCCGCCTGCCCGAGTTGCTGGAGGTGGTGGAGAAAGCCAAGGCGCGAGGCGCCGCGGTGATCGCGATCACTGCCAGCCAATCACCATTGGCCAAACGCGCCGATGTCGCGTTGATCATCGACTACCCCGAAGACGTGACCACGCACCTGCCGATGGTCACCCGCATCCTGCACCTGCTGGTGATCGACATCCTGGCGGTGGGTGTCGCGATGCGTCGTCACGTGTTGGACGATGACCAACTGCCTGGGGTTGCGACAGGCGAAGGCGAGATCGAGCCGGTGGTGGGCGATGGTGCGGAGGCCGACAAGGCCACCGCGCGCGTTGCGATGCCGGGGGTGAGCTTGGCGTCGCCGTTGTCGAAGCTGACGTCGCACAGTCGCTGAATACGTTTCAGCTCGCCGGTGGCTTGCGCGGGCTTTACGTTTACGCGGCGGCAGGCAGGAAGCCGGCCGTTCGCACGTTAGACGCGCGCCCGTTCGGCTCCCCGCCTGCCGCTGCCAATCGTGGTGGTGTGGCAGCGCGTTCGAATGCCCATTCGGGTGCTTCAACGAACGCTTTGCCTGGCCACTGTGGGTGGCTTGCGGGGTGAGAGGTACCCCACTGTCGAACGTCTAACGAGCGTCAGGGGGGTACCCCTCACCCCGCCTCGTCGACGCTGCGCAGGCAGACCTTCGATTCGTTCAGTGCCGGAAGTGGCGCGTGCCCGTCAGCACCATCGCGATTCCACGTTCGTCGGCCGCCGCGATCACTTCATCGTCGCGCATGGAGCCGCCCGGATGGATGACGCAAGTCGCGCCGGCATCCACCACGACATCCAGCCCATCACGGAACGGGAAGAACGCGTCACTCGCGACAGCCGTGCCTTGCAACGTCAGCCCGGCGTGGCCTGCCTTGATGCTGGCGATGCGGGCCGAGTCGAGGCGACTCATCTGGCCAGCACCGACGCCCATCGTCATGCCGTCTTTGCAGAAGACGATCGCGTTGCTCTTGACGAAGCGCGCAACGGTCCAGGCGAACAGCATGTCGGCCATCTGTTGCTCGGTGGGCTTCAGCTTGGTGACGACCTTGACCTCGCCGACGATGTCGATGTTGTCGGCCGATTGAAGCAGCATGCCGCCGCCGACGCGTTTGAAGTCCAGCGCGTTGCTGAGCTTGCTGATGGGTACTTCGAGTAGGCGAACGTTTTGCTTGGCAGCGTACGCCGTGCGGGCACCTGGCAGGATGGCCGGGGCAATCGCAACTTCGACGAACTGCTTGTTGGCGTTGATCGCTTCGACCACGTCGGCATCGATCGGGCGGTTGAAGGCCATGATGCCGCCGAAGGCGCTGGTCGGGTCGGTCTTCAGTGCCTTCTGGTAGGCCTCGAGCGGTGTCGCGCCAACGGCCACACCACAGGGGTTGGCGTGCTTGACGATCACGCAGGCGGGCTGGTCGAAGGCTTTCACACATTCCCACGCGGCGTCGGCGTCGGCGATGTTGTTGAAGCTGAGTTCCTTGCCCTGGATCTGCTGCCACTGCGCCAGCGTGCCCTCTGCGGCCAAGGTCTCGCGGTAGAAGGCGGCCGACTGGTGCGGGTTCTCGCCGTAACGCATGCCCTGCACTTTGTGCAGCTGCAGGTTGAAGACCTGCGGGTAGTCGGCCTTGGCCGGCACCGCTTCGGTCTTGTCTTCCGAGCCGGCTTCGAGCGCGGTCAGGTAGTTGGTGATCATGCCGTCGTAGGCGGCCGTGTGGGCGAACACCTTCTTGGCCAGCATGAACTTGGTGGCACGCTTCAGGCCGCCAGATTGCAGCTCGCTCAGCACCTGCGGGTAGTCGGTCGGGTCGATCACGACGCCGACGTCCTGCCAGTTCTTCGCCGCGGCGCGCAGCATCGCGGGGCCGCCGATGTCGATRTTCTCGATCGCATCTTCGAGTGTGCAATCGGCCTTGGCGGTGGCCTTCGCGAACGGGTACAGGTTGATGATCAGCAGGTCGATCGTGCCGATGCCGTGTTCTTTCAGCGCCGCCATGTGGGCCGGCACGTCACGCCGCGCCAGCAGGCCGCCGTGCACGCGCGGGTGCAGCGTCTTCACGCGGCCGTCGAGCATTTCGGGAAAGCCGGTGATCTCGGAGACTTCGGTCACTGGCAGGCCGTTGTCGGCCAGCAGCTTCGCGGTGCCGCCGGTCGACAGCAGCTTGATGCCTTGCGCGTGCAGCGCGCGGGCGAAGTCGACGATGCCGGTCTTGTCGGAGACCGAGAGCAGGGCGGTGAGGTCAGCCATGGTGGTGGTGCGATCAATGGAAAGGAAATCGGTTACTTGATCAACTTGTGCTCGACAAGCTTGCGGCGCAGCGTATTGCGGTTGATGCCCAGCCATTCGGCGGCTTTGCTCTGGTTGCCTTCGGCCTGGCGCATCACGACGTCGAGCAGCGGCTTCTCGACGGTCAGGATGACCATGTCGTGCAGCGAATGCGGCTCTTCGCCGTTCAAGTCCTTGAAATACTGGGTCAGCGTCTCACGGACGCACTCTTCGATGTTTTTCTTGCTCATGAAAAAGGAAGGCCCGCCTTGCGGCGGGCTCCGGCAAAACGGCGCTCAGGCGAGCAGGGCGATCTGATCCTGGTTGGCGGCGGCGTCAGCCACCACCGGCAGGCGTTCGTGTTGGTCGGCCAGGTGGTCGAAAAAAGTCGTCACGGCGCGCAGCTGGGCGGCTGCGTCGTCCAAGGTGTTCATCACGGCGCGGAAGGCCTCGCCGCCGGGCAGGGCCCGCACGGCCCAGCCGATGTGCTTGCGGGCGCTGCGCACGCCGGTTTCTTCGCCGTACAGCGTGTAGTGGTCGGCCAGGTGTTCGGTCAGCCAGTGCTGCACGTCTCGCGTGGCCGGTGCTTCCAGGTGTTCGCCGTGCAACAGGTAGTGGGCGATCTCGTTGAAGACCCAGGGCCGGCCTTGGGCGGCGCGGCCGATCATCACCGCGTCGGCGCCGGTGGCGCGCAGCACCTCGGCGGTGCGCTCGGGGGTGTCGATGTCGCCGTTGGCGACCACAGGGATGCGCAGCGCGGCCTTGATTGCCGCCACTGTCTCATGCTCGGCTTGGCCGCCATAGCCTTGCTCGCGGGTGCGGCCGTGCACGGTCACCATCGCGACGCCGGCGCTCTCGGCCGCGCGCGCCAGCGACAGCGCGTTGCGCACCTCGGCGCACCAGCCGGTGCGCATCTTCAGCGTGACCGGCACGCCGTGCGGCGCACAGGCCGCGACCACCGCTTCGATGATGGCCAGCGCGCCCGGTTCGTCGCGCATCAACGCGGACCCGGCCCACTTGTTGCACACCTTCTTGGCCGGGCAGCCCATGTTGATGTCGATGATCTGCGCGCCGCGGTCGATGTTGTAGGCGGCGGCCTCGGCCATCATCGCCGCATCGGTGCCGGCGATCTGCACCGCAATGGGGCCTGGCTCACCGTCGTGGTTGGCGCGGCGCGAGGTCTTCAGCGACTGCCACAGGTCCTTGCGCGAGGTCACCATCTCGCTGACCGCATAGCCCGCGCCGAGCCGCTTGCACAGCTGGCGAAACGGGCGGTCCGTCACCCCGGCCATCGGCGCGACGAACAGGTTGTTCGCCAGCTCGTAAGGGCCGATCCGGAGCGGACGCAGCAGCGGTTGAAGAAGGGGTGACGACGGCATGGACTGCGGAAAAACGAAGGGCCGCCCCGAGTTTTTCGACACCCCCTCGGGGGGCGGGATCGCGCACGCGATCCCAGGGGGCTGCACAAAAAGGAGGCAGGATTCTACCTGCCCCGGCGCGTCGCTTCGGGGTGCCGTTCGGCCTACTTGGCCGTCTGCTTGCGCCAGAGCTGAATGCCCTTGTCGACGAAGCCGCTCATCGTCTTTTCCCGGTTGAGCTTGTACAGCGCCCGGGCGATGCGGCCGCGCATCTCGGGCGTGTTGCAAGGGGAGCGGTAAGACAGTGTCAGGTACAGGTTCTCGCGCGCCACCGGCTCACCCAACATCTTCACATCGTTGATGTTGCGGCGGGCCAGGAAGGCCTGGCCGGGGCTGTCTTCGTAGACGAGGTAGTCGGCACGGCCGGCCTGCACGATCTGGATCGCCTGCTCCAGGCTCGCGACCTGGTTGATGCGCAGCTTGTCTTTCGCGTAGCGGTCGAACTCTTCACCGAAGCTGTTGTTGATCACCGTCACGCCCTGCAGGCCCACCAGGTCGGCCCAGCGGCGGAACTTCAGCTTGTCGTTGTCGCCGCGGGTCCAGATCACCGAGCGTGTCTCGTGGAACGCCGGGTGGAAGTAGTCCATGTACTCGGTGCGCGGCTGGGTGAAGAAGGCGCCGGTGATCAGGTCCACATGGCCGAGCCGCGTCTCTTCCTGCACCCGGCCCCAAGGGCCGCTGTACTGCACCTCGATCGGCACGCCGATCTCTTTGGCCAGCCACTGCATCAACTCGGCGTTCGCGCCGATCAGGTGGCTCTCGTTGTCGGGGTCGCGCCACAGGAATGGCGGGTACTCCGGGTTGCCGGAGGCTGTCATCTGCGTGCAACCCGCCTCGGCAGCCTGCGCCGGGCCCGCCAGCAGCAGCCCCAACCAGAGGCCGGCCRCCATCGCGAGCCGGGTGCTTGTTCTCGGGTGACGGACAGAAGCGGCGGTCTGCGGCATGGTGCGTCGTTTCGAGTGGAGGGGCGGGGCCACAGCTTGCGGCCGCCGGCTGACACCGGGCTGATGCCATTCGGGCGGAGCGGGCCACGTCCGGCCACTGTTGCACGGGTTCGGCTCGCCGGCCCCCCGGGCCTTCCATAATGCGCCGGCATGGAAGCAGGCATTGCGTCATGGGTGAACAGCCTGTTGGTTGCGTTGGCGGTGCCGCGACTGGGCTTGAGCGCGGTCTTCATCATCTCGGTGGTGTCAGCCACGCTGTTGCCGCTGGGCTCGGAGTTCGCGGTCATTGGCCTGGTCAAGCTCGACACCGGGCTGTTCTGGCCGGCGGTGCTGGTGGCCACGGCGGGCAACACCGTCGGCGGAGCCATCACCTGGTGGATGGGCTACGGCGCCGAAAAAGCCTACGAGCATGTCGCCCACCGCCGCCCTCATGAAGCCAAGGCCGTGCAGTGGCTGCATCGATTTGGTGCCAAGGCCTGCCTGCTGAGCTGGCTGCCGGTGGTCGGCGATCCGCTGTGCGCGGTGGCCGGTTGGCTGAAGCTGCCGTTCTGGCCTTGCGTGCTCTACATGGCGATCGGCAAGTTCGGCCGTTATCTGACGATGACGGCCGCCTTGCTGTGGTGGTTTCCGGGACAAATCAGCTTGTGACCTGTCCCGGCATGGCGCACGTCAAAATTTGAAGCTGCCGTCGTTCTGCGTCTTGGCGTTGCCCTTGGCGCAGGTCGTGATCTCGCGGTTGCCGCTGGCGGTGGCTTGGTTGCTTTCCCAGACCGCAGTCGTGCCGTTCCACTTCACATATTTGTACTGGACCGCTGTCTTGGCCGGCAGGGCGACTGTGCCCTTCCAGGTGGCGTTGGCGCCTGAGCCGACGATCGTCAGCGCGAAGCCCTGTGACGGCGTCCAGTTGCCGAGCTTGGTCTGATTGCCGACGACGTACAGGTTCTGTCCCAAGCTGGTGTTGGCGTTGGCGATCTTGAAGGTCATCGCGCAGGTGCCACCGCCTCCTCCGCCACCGCCGAGCTTCTGCCCGGTGTAGATGACGACGGCAGGCACGGTGCTGCCGCCATCGTTGGCCGCCACGGTGATCGCGGCGTTGCCGCTTGCATCCACCGTCACCGTGCTACCAGTGCAGCTGGCACCGTCTGCCGCCAACGTGCCTTGCACCACGTTGCAGTACGTGCCGGCCGGCAGCGTGGTGGCAAAGGTCTTGGTCCACGCGCTGCTGCTGTTGTTCAACGCGACGAAGCCGACATTGCCGCGGTTGAACGAAACCTGGTTGCCGTTGTTGCCGACCGCCCAGTTCTGCTGCGCCTGGCCGTTCATTGCCGAGCGGAACTTGACGAGGTTCGAGATGTCGCTCCAGCGGTGCACGAAGTCCCAGACCACGTTGATTTGCGGCGCGCCGTTCACGTAGGGGCTGGCACTCGGACGGTCGGCATCGGCGTTGGTGAAGCGAAAGCCCGAGTGCAATTGCGCCTCGCCATAACCTTGCGCCAGCATGAAGATGTTGGCCAGGTCGTAGCGCTTGGTACCGATGCTGTCGTTGACCGCACCGGTGTGGTTGGCGGTGGTCAATGAGCTGCCGTTGCGCTCGGTGTCCCAGTTGTTGACGAAGACCGTCGCGAACTGCGGCTGCACGAAGCCCCACGAGCCGCCCCAGTTGYCCCAGCTGCCCATGATCGAAGGGATCGATGACAGCGTCAGCCCGTTGTTGCCGCGGAAGACGTCGCGCATCGCATAGGTGAACTGGAATTCGTTCACCGTGCCCACACTGAAGTAGTCCGAGCGTGTCACGCCGCCGTCTGGAATGATTTCTTGTGTGACCCAGATCGGCTCGCCGGCCTTGGTCAACGGGTGGGTCGACTTGACGGTGTTCAGGATGCCCAGCAACGCTGACGCCGGCATGTGCTTGGCCGCGTCGATGCGAAAGCCGTCGACACCCATGGTCAACAGCGTGCTCAGGTAGTTGACGATCTGGCCTTGCACATAGCTGCTCTCGGTTGCCAGGTCGGGCAGGCCACCCATGCGGCAGTTCATCACCCGGTCGCGGGTGTTCGGGCTGTTGTAGTCGCTTTGCTGGATGTCGCAGCGGCTGTGGAAATCAGCGGCACTGAAGAACGGGAAGCTCAGCGTGTCGGCGTTCCAGCTGGAGCCGTCGGTGGCGGTGCCGGAGCCGTCGGCCATCTGGTTGACGACGATGTCGGCGTAGACCCGCACGCCGGCCGTGTGGCAGGTGTCGATCATCGTTTGCAGCTGCGAGGCATTGCCCATGCGGCTGGTCAGTGCCACGTAGTTGACGGGCTGGTAGACGCCCCACCAGCCGTTGGCGTTCTTCGACGCGCCCGGCGGCGAGATCTGCACCGCGCCATACCCTTGCGGGCCCAGCCATTGGGTGCACTCGGTCGCGATGTCGTTCCAGCTCCACTCGAACATCTGGACCGAGGTGTCGCGCGGGTTCAGCGCGGCGTGGCTGCTGGCCGGTGCCAGGGCTGCCGTCAGCGTGGCCATGCAGGCGGTGGCCAGGGTGGCGGCGAGTCGTCTCCGTTTATTGTTCATGCTTGTCTAACTCGATGATTGAGGGAGGTGTGACCAAAGCCACTGCGGCGGTCCGGATGGGCGGAGTCTGATGGCTGACCCAGAGGCGTCCTTTCAAGCGGGCCCCCGATGGGCCGGCTGTGGTGTCAAAAGGCGCGAGACCCTGTAAGCGGGCGTTGCGCATCGGCGCGCTGATGAAGGAATGTTGATATCCAAAAATCGCCGGATTGGCGTGTAGTTTCAGTACATACGCCTCCCGTCGCCAAGCTGGTTTGGCCCTAGTATCAGGTAATGCACGAATGAATTAAGGTAACGCTGTGCAACGATGGTGCGTAGTTTTCATGTAGTTTTGATACTTTGATGGGTGCGATTTCTGTGGGTGCGAGCATCGATGGCACCCCCGCGCCATCCCCCATGAGGGGGTGTCTGTTGCGCTTCCGTGACGTCGCGTTCGACCCACAATCCGGTCACGACCCGTTGTTTGAGAGACCGGTGCCGGCCACCCCGGCCCCGGTGCACCCGATGCCACCAGCCACCCCGCAGTACGACGCGCTGACCGACCGCTTCACCCGGATCCACCGGTTTGCGCATTTGCAGAACATTGCCCACTGGGACCAGCAGGCCAACATGCCGGAGCGCGGCAACGAGGCCCGCTCGGCCGCGTTGGCAGAGCTGGCGGGGCTGTTGCACCGCTTGCGCACCGACACGGCGCTCGGCAACGGCCTCGACGCAGCCGGCCAGGAAGCGCTCGACGATGGGCAGAAGGCCAACCTGCGCGAGATCCGCCGCCAATGGGACGCGGCCACCTCCTTGCCCGAAGCGCTGGTCGAACGGCGCTCGCTGGCCACCTCGCGTTGCGAGCACGCCTGGCGCAGCCAGCGGCCCGCCAACGACTGGGCCGGCTTCCTGCCCAACCTGAAAGAGGTGTTGGGCATCTACCGCGAGGTCGCGCAGCGCCTGGCCGAGCGTTCGGGCCTGACGCCCTATGACGCGTTGATGGACCAGTACGAGCCCGGGATGACCACTGTCAAAGTGCGCCAGGTCTTCGGCGACGTGCGCGCTTGGTTGCCCGATCTGATCCGCCGTGTGAGCGAGAAGCAGGCCCGCGAGACGGTGCTGCAGCCGCACGGGCCGTTTGCGCTGGACGCGCAGCGGGCGCTGTGCGAACGCGTGATGCAGCTGCTGCAGTTCGATTTCAGCGCCGGCCGGCTCGACGTCAGCGCACACCCGTTCTCGGGCGGCGTGCCGGAAGACGTGCGGCTGACCACGCGTTTTCGCGAAGACGACTTCGTGCAAAGCCTGATGGGCACGATCCACGAGACGGGCCACGGCCGCTACGAGCAGAACCTGCCGCGTGCGCTGCTGGGCCAGCCGGTGGCCGAGGCCCGCTCGATGGCGCTGCACGAGAGCCAGAGCCTGGCCTTCGAGATGCAGCTCGGTGGCCACCCGGGCGTCGCACGGCTGCTGTCGCCGATGCTGGTCGAAGCCTTTGGTGACCAGGCCGCTTTCATGCCGGGCAACCTGCACCGCCTGCTGACGCGCGTGAAGCCGGGCTTCATCCGCGTCGACGCCGACGAGGTCACCTACCCCGCCCACGTGATGCTGCGCTTCGACATCGAGCGCGCGCTGATCGAGGGCGAAGTCGAAGCCGAGGACATCCCGGCGCTATGGGACGCCGCGATGATGGAGCTGCTGGGCATCGACACCCGCGGCAACTTCACCGATGGCCCGATGCAGGACGTTCACTGGGCCGAGGGCCTGTTCGGCTACTTCCCCTGCTATTCGCTGGGCGCGATGTACGCCGCGCAATGGTTTGCCGCGATGCGCCGTGCGATGCCCGACCTGGACGCCCGCATCAACGACGGCGAGCTGGGTGACGTCTTCGGCTGGCTCAACACCAACATCTGGAGCCAGGGCAGCCGGTGGACGACCGACGAGCTGGCGGTGCGCGCGAGTGGTGAAACGCTGAACCCGGCGCACTTCAAGGCGCACCTGGAATCACGCTATCTGTGACCTCGCCCTCGGCGGCGTGAGCCGCGAGGGAGGGTGTTCAGGCCGCCGGCATGGCGGCCAGTACCGCTTCCAGCTGGTCCAGCACCTGGTGCGTGCGCTCGGTCAGGTGATTGCCTGAGCGGCGCAAGGCCAGCTTGGGCAGCAGGCGGCGTTCGCGGAACAGCGAATCGAGGTCCAGCGGCACACCGTGCTCACCGAACACCTGTGCCAGCTCGGCGCAGCGGTTGCGCAGCCAGCGGCGTGTCTGCTGGTACGCGTGCTCGGCCAGCTCGCGGCGCAGCGTGTAGCTGAAGGTGCCGGCGCGGAACATCTGCGGGTCGTGGCGGTCGGGCTCGATCAGCACGATGTCGCACTCGGGGTGGCTGTGGGCGTAGCCCTTCAAGCCCAGTTCGAGCCGCGAATGGATCAGCGAGCGGAAAGTCTGGCTCAACACCGCCGGCAGGCCGACCGACGCCAGGTGGGGGATCTTGCCGTCGTGAGCCGGCTGCGCCGCTTCGTCGCGGCGCGGTGATGCGTCGAACGGCACCAGTGGGTTCAGGCAGATCAACAGGTCCTGGCCCTGGTCCAGCAGCACCGACGCATGGATCGTCTTCTTCAGCGCGCCGTCGACATAGTGCCGGCCGTCGATCGCCACGGGTGGGTACAAGCCCGGGAGCGCCGCGCTGGCGATGACCGCACGGGCGATCGGCGTCGTGTCCCAACCGGGCAGGCCGAAGGGCGCGGCTTCGCCGGTGTCCAGATCGGTGGCCACCACCACCAGCGGGCGGCGCAGTTGGCGGAAGTCGTTGCTGCGACCGGGTGCGGAGAACACGCGTTCCAGCTGCGCCTGCATCGCGCGGTTGTCGAACAGACCATTGGGCAGCGCACCGCCGAGCAGGCCGAGCGCATTGACCCACGGCAGCTTGCCCGCAGCGACCTGCCAGGCGGCATCGGCTGCCAAGGACGGCAGGCGGCGCAAACGGCGACGGTACTCGCGCCAGGCCGGCTGCGTGAACAGGTGGGGGTCGATCAGGTCGTCGGCGCCGCCGTCGCTTTCGATGAAGGCGGCGCACATCTGGCGCGGCGTCATGCCGTTGGCCAGGCCGGCGGCGATGAAGGCGCCAGCGGACACGCCGATGTAGGCGTTCAGGTCGGTGAAGTCGAGACCCGGCAGGGCCTCTTCGAGTGCGCACAGCGCACCGATCTCATGGATCGCACCGAGCGGGCCACCGCCGGCCAGTGCCAGCGCAATGCGCGGGCGGCCGGGGGCCGAAGGGCGGCGGGGGCTCAAAGACAAGAACTGCTCAGACGCGGGGCGCGGCCATCACGGCGGCGCCCCGAAAAGGGCATCAGGCCGCGGCGGCCTCGGTGCTCTTGGCGGCCTTCTTGGCGGCGGCCTTGCGCGGAGCAGCAGCCTTCTTTGCCGGAGCGGCGGCCTTCTTGGCGACCGGCTTCTTGGCGGCGGCCTTCGGGGCGGCGGCGCCATTGGCCTTGCTCACAGCGGCCTTCTTGGCCGGGGCGACCTTGCCGCCCAGCTTGGCGACGGCGCTGGCCAGCGCGTCGACACGCTCGGTCAGGGCGGCCACGTCCTTGGCGGTCGGCACACCCAGCTTGCCCAGCGCCTTGGCAGTGCGGGCTTCGAAGATCGATTCCAGCTTGTCCCACGAGGCACCGGCCTTGTTGGTGACTTCACCGGCCATGGCGCTCATCTTGCCGGTCACTTCGCCGATGCGCTCTTCAGCCACGGCCTGGGTCTTGCGCTGCAGGCTGACACCTTCCTTGACCAGGGCTTCGAAGACCTTGGTGCCTTCTTCCTGGGCCTTGGAGAACGCGCCCATGCCAGCCAGCCAGATCTGCTGGGCCGAGGCCTTCACCGCACCGGCGAGCTGGCTGTCCAGCAGGCCCGCGGGGGAGGCAGACTTTTGCTCAGCCATCTTCTTCAGCTTCTTGACCATGGTGGGGATCMTCTTTCCAGTTCAGGTTGGCGACAAAACGTCAGGGTGGACGAGCCACCCACTCAAGCAAATATGGCTCGGCCACTTTGCTTGAACCCCCGCGGGGGGCGGGCTGGGTATGACCCGGCCCTGGGGGCATTCAGAAAACCCAGTGTAGGAGCGGGTTTTCGAGGCGGCATCCTAAAACGCTAGGTGCGTGCGCCTATCTGGGGTAAGCGCGAAAGCTGCCCGTGGCGACGCGGGCCAAAATCCGCGCGAACATACCCTTCCCGAATCCCAATTCACCCAGGAGGCTTCATGCAGTATTTCGTCACCGGCGCCACCGGCTTCATCGGCAAGCGTCTCGTCAAGAAACTGCTCGCGCGCCGTGGCTCGACGGTGTACTTCCTGGTTCGTCCCGGCAGCGAGGGCAAAGTGTCCGGCCTGCTGGAGGACTGGGGCGTTTCCAAGACCCGCGCGATCCCCATCAGCGGCGACCTGACCGCGAAGAAGCTGGGTGTCGCGGCCGATGTGATCAAGCAGCTGAAGGGCCAGATCGACTCGGTCTACCACCTGGCGGCTGTCTACGACCTGTCGGCCGACGAAGAGAGCCAGGTGCTGGTCAACATCGAAGGCACGCGCAACGTCGTCGAGTTCGCCAAGGCCATCGACGCCGGCCACCTGCACCATGTCAGCTCGATCGCCGCCGCCGGCCTGTACGAAGGCGTGTTCCGCGAAGACATGTTCGAAGAGGCTGAAGGGCTGGACCACCCGTACTTCGCGACCAAGCACGAGTCCGAGAAGATCGTGCGCAAGGAAAGCAAGGTGCCGTGGACGGTGTACCGGCCGGCGATGGTCGTCGGTGATTCGAAGACCGGCGAGATGGACAAGATCGACGGGCCCTATTACTTCTTCAAGCTGATCCAGCGCATGCGCCAACTGCTGCCGCCGTGGATGCCGGCGGTGGGGTTGGAAGGCGGCCGCGTCAACATCGTGCCGGTCGACTTCGTCGTCAATGCACTGGACCACATCAGCCACTCGAAGGCGGCGGTCAAGGGCGCCTGCTTCCACCTGGTGGACCCGGTCGGCTACCGCGTCGGCGACGTGCTGGACATCTTCTCCAAGGCCGCCCACGCGCCGAAGATGAACCTGTTCGTCAACGCGGCGCTGCTGGGTTTCATCCCGAAGAGCGTCAAGAAGGGCCTGATGGCGGTGGCGCCGGTGCGCCGCGTGCGCAACGCGATCATGAAGGATCTCGGGCTGCCCGAAGACATCCTGACCTTCATCAACTACCCGACGCGCTACGACTGCCGCGACACGCTGACCGCGCTGAAGGGCTCGGGCATCGAGTGCCCGAAGCTGGACGACTACGCCTGGCGCCTGTGGGACTACTGGGAGCGTCACCTCGACCCGGATCTGCTGATCGACCGCTCGTTGCGTGGCGCGGTGGCCGGCAAGGTGGTGCTGGTGACCGGTGGCTCGTCGGGCATCGGCTTGGCCGCGGCGATCAAGTTCGCCGAGGCTGGCGCGATCACGGTGATCTGCGCGCGTGACGAGGTCAAGCTGAAGGAGGCCGAGGCCGAGATCCGCGGCAAGGCCGGCAAGGACGCGCAGGTCCACATCTACTCGGCCGACATTGCCAACGAGCAGAGCTGCAGCGAGATGATCGCCTGGCTGACCGAGAGCTTCGGCGGCGTCGACTTCCTGATCAACAACGCGGGTCGTTCGATCCGTCGCGCGATCGAGAACAGCTACGACCGCTTCCACGACTTCGAGCGCACGATGCAGCTGAACTACTTCGGCTGTCTGCGGGTGACGATGGGCCTGTTGCCGGGCATGGTCAAGAAGCGCAAGGGCCATGTCGTCAACATCAGCTCGATCGGCGTGCTGACCAACGCGCCGCGCTTCTCGGCCTATGTGGCCAGCAAGGCAGCGCTGGATGCGTGGACGCGTTGCGCGTCGAGTGAATACTCCGACCTGGGCGTCAGCTTCACGACCATCAACATGCCGCTGGTGCGCACGCCGATGATCGCGCCGACGAAGATCTACAACAACGTGCCGACGCTGAGCCCCGAGGAAGCGGCCGACATGATCGCGCAAGCTTGTGTCTACAAGCCGGTGCGCATCGCCACCCGTCTGGGCACGACCGGCCAGTTGCTGCACGCCCTGCTGCCCCGCGTGGCGCAGATTGCGATGAACACCAGCTTCCGCATGTTCCCGGACTCGGACGCGGCGAAGGGCGAGAAGGGCGCCAAGCCGCAGCTGTCAGCCGAGGCGATCGCGCTGCAGCAGATGATGCGCGGCATCCACTTCTGACGACCGAAGGCCCCCAGGGCCGTGCACGGACCGCCCCCCGAGGGGGTCAAGAAGCTCGGGAGCGGCCCTTCGCTTCTTGGACATCACGGTGTGCCCCGGCGGGCCAGTTCCGCCGAGGGCAGCACCTGGCGGCCGGGCAGGCCTTCGTCCAATGCCCGCAGCAGGGCACGGGCGACGACGATGGCTTCGATCGGCCGCACCGAGGGTGGCAACAAGCCCTGCACTGGCCGCAGCAAGCGCAAGGCCCAGCGCTCGCCGGGCCGGGCCGGTTGCCCGAGCGCGGCGCGGTCACCCGCCAGCAGCGACGGGCGCGCGATCACCAGGCTGTCGAAGCCGAGTGCCGACACGGCGTCTTCCATCTGGCCTTTGACGCGGTTGTAGAACACGCTGGCGTTGGCGTCGGCGCCCAACGCTGACACGACCGCCAGGCGTTTGGTGCCGGCATCACGTGCGGCGCGGGCGATGGCCAACACCGCGTCCAGGTCGACCGCCCGAAAGGCCTCGTGCGTGCCTGCCACGGCGATGGTGGTGCCGAGCGCAATCAACGCGTCGTCCACCGTGGGCAGCCGCAGGGGCGGCCCCAGGCTGGCGGCAATCAACGCATGGACGTCGGCTTGTGCAAGGGCGGCTTCGAGGCCAGAGTCAGGTGGCCGGCGCAGCAGCGCCCACACCGGCCCACGCGGCTGGCCTGCCGCCCGGCGCTCGGCCAGCTGCGTCAGCACCGCGCGGCCGACCAGCCCGGTGGCACCGGCCAGCAGCAGGCGGCGCGCAGCGGCCGCCACAGAACCTAACTTGCTGGCGCCACGGCCACGGCCACCGCGGAGTCACTGCCGCCGCGGGCTGTCTGCAAGGCTTGGTTGGCCGCTTCGAGCAACGGCAACAGCTGGTCGCCATGCTCGGGGTAGACGGCCACGCCGACACGGCAGCGCGGCTGCAGCACTTCGACCCCGGTGTTGACCGGCCCACCGAGTGCCGCAGCGATCTTGCCGGCCACACGCTGGGCCTCGTCGGCATGGTGCAGGTCGACCAGCATCGCGACGAACTGGCCGTTTGGCATGCGCACCGCCGTGTCGGTCTTGCGCAACTCGAAGTGCAGGCGGCCAGCGGTGGCGCGTAGCAGGTCGTCGCCGATGCTGGGGCCGTGCTCGGCGCACAGCGCGTCGAAGCCTTCGAGTTCGATCAGCAGCACGCCGATCTGGGTGCCGGCGCGGGCGGCGCGCTGCATCGCCATTTCGGCGCGGTCCTGCAGCACGGCGCGGGTCGGCAGGCCGGTCAGGCTGTCGTGGTGGCTGAGCGAGATCGGTGCATCCACCGGCGCTTCGCCTTCGCATTCGACGGCGATCAAGCCGACCACGCCACCGCCGGCATCACGCAAGGTGCCCAGCGACAAGGTGACCGATCGGGGCTCGCCGTCTTTGGCACGCAGTACCCAGGCGTGTTCATCGGCCAAGCCGCGCCGCAGACGGGCGCTGAACACGCTGGCATCGGCGGCCACGCGGGCATCCAGCTCACGTGCAAGCATCGCGGCCCGGGCTTCGATTTCCTCGCGCCGTAGCACGGTGCCGATCAGCGGCTTGTGGTTGAGTTCACCGAGCTCGTAGCCGAGCGCCAAGGTGGCGGCCGGGTTGGCCCAGAGGATGCGACCGTCGAGGTCGAGGCCGAAGGCTATGCGCGGAAACTGATTGATCAGCAACCGTTGGGCCTCACCCAGCTCGAGCCAGGTGAGGGACTGGGGATCGATGGCGGTGGTGCGGTTCATGGTTCAGTATTCCATTGCGCACCACGCTCGACAAGCCCGCGACAGCAGCGCGGCCACAACGAAAAACCGCCGCGAGGCGCGGCGGTTTCAATCAGGGCTGGACAGACA
>NZ_JBFUGE010000043.1:0-22488 GCF_056403075.1 Ideonella sp. P3_A4
ACCACGGCAATCTCCGCCGACGCGCCGTCTTCCATCACATACAGCAGCGACACGATGGCCGTGGTGGGGAAGTACACATGGCTCAGCTCCCGGCCGGACTCGTATATCACCTGACCGAGCGGCAGGTCGGCCCATTCCAGCTGTGGCAGCCAGCGCTGCCATTCGGCTTCGGGCAGCGCGGCCAGCAGCTGGTTCCGACGGGGATCGTTCTGTGCGTTCATGAGGGTCCGGTCGGTGAAACAGCGGTGGGGCACTCGCCACCGGGCGGACCGGCGGCACAGGCCGAATGTAGGAAATTCAGCGTACTCCATATGTTCGGCAACGAACAGACCGGCGCGCCAGTTAGCGCTAGCTTGTGCGGCGTGACCACAGGCGCCCCTCGGACGCCAGCACAAGAGCTTGAAGGAGAGGCATGGGTTTGTTGTCCCTTGAACACAGCAAGGCGGCCTATCGGGCCGACTTGGCGTTGCATGGCGCGGCCGTGGCCGGCCTGGCGGGCTGGACGGCGATCGAATATGCAATGCACCGCTTCGTGCTGCACGGCATGCCGCCTTTTCGCGCCTGGCACGCCTTGCACCACGCGCGCCCCAGCGCACGCATCGGCGCACCGACCTTGCTCAGTGGCTCGCTGATCGTCGGGGCCCTGCCGAGGACATCGCCATGAGCCCGCTGCCCGTGGCCGAGCCGGCATGGTCGACCTCGTCGTTCGGTGATGCGCCCGGTGCCTCGACCGCCGAGTTGTCGGCGCTGCGCGATCACACGCTGCACTGCCGCGGCGCGCACGTCGGGCTGTTCGTGCTGCAGTGTGGTGCCGAGGCGATGACGGGTTTCGTCGCGGCGCGCCAGGTGACGACACTGGCGATCGTGGCTGCACTGGTCGGTGTCGCGTGGTGGTGGGCCTGAGGCCCCGCAGCGTGGACCGCCAATGGCACCTCATTTCCCCCGCGCTTCAACGATTGGTGCCGCGGGCCTCGCCGGCACTGTGCCGCCTGCTGGACGCTCGACACGGTTCGCTGGAACCGCCGGTGCGCTCCGAGATCTTCGGCCCGCACCGGTTTGCCCAGCACGGCCGCAGCCTGGCCCAGACGCACTGCGCCGAACGGGCGGGCTGGCGTTCGGRCACCTTCTTTCCGCGCCTGCGCAGCAACATCCAGACGTTGCGCGAGGCGCATGGCTACATCGCCACCCAGGCCGCGACCGGCCACGACGTGAGCCCGGCGGCCGAATGGCTGCTGGACAACTTCCACCTGATCGAGGCGCAGCTGAAGGAGATCCACGAAGGGCTGCCGCGCAGCTACTTCCGCTCGCTGCCGGTACTGCAAGCAGAGCCGCTGGCCGGGCTGCCGCGTGTCTATGGTGTGGCCTGGGCCTTCGTCGCCCACACCGACGGCGGCTTCGACGAAGACCTGCTGGTGCAGTTTCTCGGCGCCTACCTCGAAGCGCGTGAGCTGAACCTGAGCGAGATGTGGGCACTGCCGACGACCTTGCGCGTGGTGCTGATCGAGAACCTGCGCCGCCTGGCTGAGCGTGTGGCGACGCAGACGGCCGCGCGCGAGGTGGCCAACCTGTGCTGTGACCGCCCGCTGACCCACCCGTTGCCGGTGCTCGAAAAGCTGCGCGATTTGCTCGACCGGCGTGGCGTGGGGCTGGAGTTCGTGGCCCAGGTGGCATTGCGTGTGCACGATGACACCAGCCTGCCGGAGCCGGCCTTGAAGGCCTGGCTGGCGCAAGCGCTGCCGGACCCGGCCGCCGCCCGCACGCGCCAAAGYGCCGGCCAGACGGCCGACAACCTGAGCGTGAGCAATGCGGTGAAGTCGMTGCGCGCGATCGGTGACGCCGACTGGCCCGACCTGATCGCCCGCACCAGCACGTTGATGCGCCTGATGCTGGGCTCGCCGGTGTTCGAAGCCGAGCTGGTCGCCACCCGTGACCAGACCCTGCACGGCATCGAGCGCTTGGCGCTTCGCAGCGGCCGCAGCGAGCGGGCCGTCGGYGAGGCGCTGCTCGGCCTGATGCACGGTGCCGATGCGCGTGAAGGCCCCACCAACGCTGCCCGCTATTGGCTGCGCGGGGCCGGCTTGCCGACGCTGGTGCATGCGCTGGGAATGAACGAACGCGCGACACGGCGCTGGCAGAGCGTGATGCGCTATGCGGCCTGGCCGGTCTACGGCAGCGCGCTGCTGCTCAGCAGCCTGGCTGGCGTGGCCTGGTTGTTGTGGCGGCACACCGACGCGCTGGCGACCATGCCGGGCYGGTGGATCGCGCTGGTCGCCGTGCTGATGCTGCTGCCCGTCTCCGAGACCGTGGTGGCGGTGATCAACCGGCTGATCAGCGAATCGGTGCGGCCGCGGCACCGGCCCCGCCTGGCGCTGGCCGGTGGCATCCCGCCCGAGCACCGGGTGATGGTGGTGGTGCCGGCGATGTTGACCGATGCAGCGTCGATTCGTGGCCTGGCGCGCCGCCTGCTCTTGCACCACTTGGCCAACCCAGAGCGTTACGCGCAGTTCGCGTTGCTCAGCGATGGCCTCGACGCTGAAACCGCGCAACTCACCGGTGATGCGGCGCTGCTGGCCTGCGCGGTCGAACAGATCGGTTTGCTCAACGCCAGCCACCCGGCCGAAGCGGACGCGCCGCCGCGCTTCATCGTGCTGCACCGCGAGCGCCTGCACAGCGACAGCGAGCAACGCTGGATCGGTTGGGAGCGCAAGCGCGGCAAGCTCGAGCAACTGATCGCGGCTTTGGCCGAAGGGTCGTCGACGGCCTTCATGGACCTGGGCGAGGCCTCGCGCATCGCACCCGATACGCGCTACATCGTCACGCTCGACAGCGACACCCAGTTGCCGCCCGGCCGCTTGCGTGACCTGGTCGGCGTGGCCGCACATCCATACAACCAGCCGCGGCTGGACGTTAGTGGCCGGCGCGTGATCGGCGGCTACGGCATCCTGCAGCCGCGCATCGTCACGCCCTTGCCCAAGCGCGGCGAAGCGACGCTGTTCCACTGGTTGTTCTCGGGCCAATGCGGCATCGACCCCTACAGCGCCGCCACCTCCGAGGTCTACCAGGACCTGTTCGCCGAAGGCAGCTTCAGCGGCAAGGGCTTGCTCAACGTGCAGGCGATGCACGCGGTACTCGGTGGGCGCCTGCCGGAGGGCCGCGTGTTGAGCCACGACCTGCTCGAAGGCTCGATCGCCCGCTGCGCTGCGGTGACCGACATCACGGTGATCGAGGAGGCGCCGTTCCACGCCGATGTGGCGGCTTCGCGGGTGCATCGCTGGGCACGCGGCGACTGGCAGCTGCTGCCCTTCCTGTTCCAGCCGTCGCGTTACCCGCTGAAGGCGATCAACCGCTGGAAGATGTTCGACAACCTGCGCCGCTCGCTCGTCGCACCGGCTTCGTTGGGCTTGTTGCTGCTGGCCCTGGGTGGCGCCGGGGTGCCGCCGTGGCTGGCCCTCGCGCTGGTGCTGGCCGCCTATTCGGCAGGGCCGCTGATGGGCGCTGCTGCCGGGTTCTCGCCGCGGCGCGACGACGTGGCACGCCTGCACTTCTTCGCCCACGCCGGCATCGAGCTGGGGCGCGCGTTGTGCGGCAGCGCCTGGCACCTGGCCTTGCTGCCGGCGCAGGCCGCGGGGAGCCTGGATGCGATGGTGCGTGCGCTCTGGCGGATGGGTGTCAGCCACCGTCTGCTGCTGCAGTGGACGACGGCGTCGTCGGTCCAGGCGGCGCTGCGCGGCGGTTTCCGCGCCACCGTACGCCGGCATGCCGGCGAGACCGTGCTGGCGATCGGGCTGCTCGGCGCCCTGCTGGCGGTGGGCACACCGCACCCGTGGCTGGCGGCGGCGCTGTGCGCGCTTTGGGCCGCCGCACCGGTCTGGGTCTGGTGGGGCAGCCGACCCCGGGCACAGCGCGCCGAGATCCCCTTGTCGTCGGCCGACCGGACCTACCTGGAGGGTGTCGCGCGTGACACCTGGCGCTTGTTCGAACGCTGCGTCGGCCCTGACGACAGGCACCTGCCGCCGGACAACCTCCAGACCTTGCCGCATGACATGGTGGCGCACCGCACCTCGCCGACCAACATCGGCCTGTACCTGCTGAGCGCGGCCTGCGCGCGCCAGTTTGGCTGGATCACCATGCCCGATCTGTTGGCGCGGCTGGAGGCCACGCTGGCCACGCTGCTGACGCTGCAGCGCCACCGCGGCCACTTCCTGAACTGGTACGACACGCAGACCGGCGCGCCACTGCTGCCGATGTACCTGTCGACAGTCGACAGCGGCAACCTCTGMGGTCACCTGCTCGCCGTGGCCGAGGCCTGCCGCGAGTTCGCTGGTGAGCCTGGTGCCGAAGCCGACGCAGCCCGGCTTCAGAGCGTGGCCACCGACTTCGAGGCCCTGGCCTGGGCGCCTGATTTCGGTTTTCTCTACCATCGCCGCCGCCACCTGTTCCACATCGGCTACCGGGTGACCGAGCAGGAGCTCGACGCTGGTTTCTACGACCTGCTGGCCTCGGAATCGCGCCTGACCAGCCTGCTGGCGATTGCCAAGGGCGATGTGCCGGAGAGCCATTGGGTCGCGCTTGGTCGGCCGTTCTTTGCCGTGCGCGTCACGGCGGGCCTGCGCTCGTGGTCGGGCTCGATGTTCGAGTACCTGATGCCCAGCCTGGTGCTCGACGAACCACCTGGCAGCGTGCTGCACGACGCCTGCCGCGCCGCGTTGCACGAGCAGGTTCGTTTCGGCCGGGCCCATGCGGCCCCCTGGGGCATCTCGGAGTCGGCCTACGCCGGGCGTGACCACACGCTGGCCTACCAGTACGCGCCGCAGGGCGTGCCGCGACTTGCACTGCGCCGCACGCCGCCCGATGAACTGGTGGTGGCCCCGTACGCCACGGCGCTGGCGGCACAGATCGACCCGCCCCGCGCACGACGCAATTTCGAAGTGCTCGAATGGCTCGGTGCGCGAGGGGTCTATGGCTTCATCGACGCGCTCGACTTCACACCGGCCCGCCGCGCGGGCGTCGAGCCCTTCGCACCGGTGGCGACCTTCATGGCGCACCACCAGGGCATGAGCATCGTAGCGCTGGCCAATGTGCTGCTGGGTGGCGTGGTGCAGCGCTGGGGCATGGCCCATCCGCGCATCGAGGCGGTGGCCTCGCTGCTGCACGAGCGCGCGCCGCGTGAGGTGTCGCGCCTGCTCGCCCCACCGCCGGGCCCGCCGCCACTCGCGGCAGAGCGCCGCGCCCCGGGCCTGCTGCGCGAGGTGCTGCCGGGCGCCGCAGCGCTCGAGCCGACCCATGTGCTGTCGAACGGCCGCTACAGCGTGACGCTGCGCGCCAACGGTGCCGGCAGCAGCCGCTGGGGCGCGGCCGGCATCACCCGCACCCGCGACGACGCGTTGCGCGACGCCTGCGGCAGCTTCTTCTACCTGCGCTGGGACCGGCAACCGCAACCGGTGTCGATCACCCAGCACCCGGCGCCCGACGCGGCGGCGCAGTACCGCAGCGTCTACCACGCCGACCGCGTCTGCTTCGACGCGTTGTGGCCTGATGTGCAGGCGCATTGCACCGTCTGGGTCAGCCCCGAAGACGACATCGAGTTCCGCCAGATCGAGCTGCAGAACCTCGGCGAGCGCAGCCTCGAGATCGAGCTGATGTCGGCCTTCGAGATCACGCTCGCAGACCCGCGCGCCGACGAGGCCCACCCGGCGTTTTCCAACCTCTTCGTGCGGGCCACCTGGCAGCCCACGCACCAGGCGCTGCTGTTCGAGCGCCGGCCCCGCCTGGCCGGCGAGCCGGCGCTGCACGCGGCGCACTTCCTGGCCGACAGCGACCCGCAGGTGGTGGGCCTGCGCCTGCAGACCGACCGCCAGCGCTGGCTCGGCCGCAACCRCGCGCCCAGCCGGCCCTTGGCTTCGTTCGACCCACTGCCACCGACACCGCCAGCCGGCAGCGACCCTAAGGGCATCACGCTCGACACCGGCCTCGACCCGGTCTGCGCGTTGGCRGTGCAGCTGCGCATCCCGCCCCGCGGCAAGGCGCTGCTGACCTTTGCCACCGCGGCGTCCGACAACCACGCCACCTTGCAAGCGGTGATCGACAAGTACCGCCAGCCCAGCCATGTGCAGCGTGCTTCATTGATGTCGGCCACGCTGACGGGCATCCGCTTGCGGGCCCTGCGCATGGGTGCGGTGGACTTCGCCATCGTGCAGTCGCTGACGACGGCGTTGGTGCTGACGCTGGCCCGCCCGTCGGCTCGGGTCGTGCCGGTGGACGGCGTGCGGGCCGAGGCCTGCGACAGGCGCCTGCTGTGGCGCTTCGGCATCTCGGGCGACCGCCCGATCGTGCTGGTGTCGGCCGGCGTGATCCAGGGCCTGGGCTTGCTGCGTTCGCTGGCGCAGGCGCTGCGCCTGTGGTCCTGGGGTGGCGTGGCCTGCGATCTGGTGGTGGTGAGCGCCGAACCCGCCTCGTACCAGATGGCGCTGCAGCATGAGATGGCCGCGCTGCGTGACCATCACGCGGCCGAAGAGGCGGCGCGGCACGGCCCGGCGCTGACGGGGCTGCACGTGCTGCACGCCGATGAAATGTCGGCCGACGAGCTGAGCACCTTGCAAGTGCTGGCGCGTGTGCGGCTGCAGGCCGATGGCCGGCCGCTGGCCCACCACGTGACCGAATGGGTCGAGCGCCACGAGCAGGCCTTCGAGCGGCGCCATGCGACCTCGACTCAGGCCGTGCGCCTGGCCTCGGGGGCTGGCAACGCGGCGCCGCTGCGGACCGGCGATTTCGTGCCCGACTCGGGCGAGTTCCGCTTCGAGGTCGGCGCCGGCAGCCGCCCGGCACGGCCGTGGGTCAACGTGCTCGCCAACCCGTCGTTCGGCTGCCAGGTTTCCGAGGCCGGTGGCGGCTACACCTGGGCCGTCAACAGCCGCCTGAACCAGCTCACCGCCTGGTCGAACGACCCGGTGGCAGACACCCCGTCGGAATGGTTCCTGCTGCAGGACCGTGACACGCGAGAGGTGTGGAATGTGGCGCCCTCGGCCTGGGGCGACGCGGGCGAGGGCTACCGCATCGAACATGGCCAGGGCCACAGCCGCATCAGCCACCAGCGCGGCGAGCTGGCGGTGAGCGCCTCGTGGTGCGTCGATGCCGACCACGCGGTCAAGCATGTGCGCATCGTGGTGAAGAACCTCGGCCAGCAGACGCGTGACCTGCGGCTGGTCGGCATCGCCGAATGGATGATGGGCGCGAACCGGGCCGATCGCGGCACGGTGCACACCAGTCTGCTGCGCCAGCGCCTGCCAACGCAGAAGCTGACGGCCTTGTTGTGCACCCAGCATGAGCGTTCGGCCGGCTTCGGCATGGGCACCGCCTTCCTCGGCGCGGCCGGGCCGGCCGACGAGGTGGAAGACTGGAGCTGCGACCGGCGCGAGTGCTTCGATGCCCGCGGGCGCCTGGTGCTGCCCGATCACTTCGGCCGCCGCAGCGGTGTCGGGCTCGACCCGTGTGCCGCGCTGTCGTTGCAGCTCAGCGTGCCACCGGGCGAGTCGGCCGAGCGGGTGTTTCTGCTCGGTTATGCCGACAACCCGGCGGCAGCGCGCCAACTCGCGACGCTGGCCGCCGCGCAGGACGCGGGGCAGCGTGTGACCCAGGCCCGCGAGAACTGGGACCGGTTGCTTGGCGCCACCACCGTCCGCACACCGGACCCGCTGTTCGACGCGATGGTCAACCGCTGGCTGCTCTACCAGGCGGTGGCCTGCCGCATGTGGGCCAAGGCCGGTTTCTACCAGGCCGGCGGCGCCACCGGCTACCGCGATCAGTTGCAAGACGCGATGGCGCTCGCCTGGGCCGCGCCCGAGCGGCTGCGTGCGCAGATCGTGCTGGCCGCGTCGCGTCAGTTCGCCGAGGGCGACGTGCAGCACTGGTGGCACGCGCCGACAGGTGTTGGCGTGCGAACGCACTTCTCAGACGACTTGCTGTGGCTGGCACACGCCTGCGTGCACTACCTGCGCACGACAGGCGACACGGCGCTGCTCGACGAGCGGGTGCCTTTCCTCGAAGGTGCGGCCGTTCCCGAAGGCGCCGAAGACGTCTACGAGACGCCCACCGTGAGCACCGAAGACGCGACCGTCTACGAGCATGCGGCGCGCGCGATCGACCACAGCCTGCGTGTTGGTGTGCATGGCCTGCCACTGATGGGCAGCGGCGACTGGAACGACGGCATGAACCGCGTCGGCCATGAAGGCCGCGGTGAATCGGTCTGGCTGGGCTGGTTCCTCTGCCGCCTGGTGGCCGACTTCGCGCCGCTGGCGCATGCGCGGGGCGACGTGCCACGTGCGCGGCGCTGGGAACAGGTCGCGCAGTGCTGGCGCTCGGCTTTGCTCGGCCCGGCGTGGGACGGGCAGTGGTTCAAGCGCGCCTTCTTCGATGGGGGCCAGCCGCTGGGCTCACAGGCCAACCCCGAGGCCCGCATCGACCTGATCGCGCAGGCCTGGGCGGTGCTGTCGGGTGTCGCGCCGCTGGACCTGAAGCGGCGCGCGATGGCGGCTGTCGAGGTACTGTTGGTCGACCCCGAGGCCGGCCTGATCCGCCTGCTCGACCCGCCACTCGTGCACGCGGTGCCCAGCGCCGGCTACATCCAGGCCTACCCGCCCGGCGTGCGCGAGAACGGCGGCCAGTATTCGCACGCCGGTGTGTGGGCGCTGATGGCCCACGCCGAACTGGCCAAGGTGCTGCCTGGCACCAACGACACCGCCTACCGCGACTTCACCTGGCTGAGCCCCGCGCACCGCGCCGCCCACCCGGTGCATGGCCTGGCCTATGGGATCGAGCCGTACGCGATGGCGGGCGACGTCTACAGCCAGCCGCCGCATGTCGGCCGTGGTGGTTGGAGCTGGTACACCGGCGCGGCGGCCTGGATGCACCGTGCCGCGATCGAGGCCATCTTCGGTCTGCAGCAAGGCGCGCGCACGCTGAGTTTCATGCCCTGCCTGCCGTCGCACTGGGACCTGGCCGAGTTGACGCTGCGGCGCGATGCGCTGGTCCTGCGCTTCATCTTCGTGCGGGCCACAGCGCCCACCGCACTCGCGGCCGCCGCCGCCGCGATGCCGCCGCCCACTGGCGCGCCGATGCGCCTGCTGCGGCGCGGCGAAGAGCTGGCCTGGGCCGAGGTCGGCAGCGATGCCTGCTTCGTCGTCCCGTTGCTGGGTGGGGTGAGGCCCCAGGCGGCACCCGGCGCCTTGACCGTAACGGCGGAGTTGTAGGTGGCCGCCCACAACCGGGGCCGGAACTGTCTGATGGACGCGCGCGCCCGCCGGCCGCATTCTGCGTTGCGGCGCATCGCAAACGCCGTTGAGTCAATCGCCCGCAACGAAAGAGAGACCTCCATGAACATCCGCACACCGCTCGCCACCACGTTGGCCGCACTCACCCTCGTCATCGCTTCCGGTTGTGCCGTCACGCGCGGCCAGGAATCGGTCGGCGCCTATGTCGACGACGCCGCGATCACGACAGCAGTCAAGACCCGCTTCGTCGACAACCACGCGGTCGACGCCGCCAGCATTCACATCGAAACGCTCAACGGCACGGTGATGCTGTCCGGCTTCGCGAAGGACGCCACCGAAAAGTCGACTGCCGAACAGCTGGCCTGGAAGGTCCACGGCGTCAAGGCCGTGAAGAACGAAATCGCGATCCGTCCATGACGAGCTCGCCCCGCGATCAAGCCTCGTTCTGATCGCGTGTCGTCTCGACAGAGCCGGGCCTTGTGCCCGGCTTTCTTGCGTGCCCGAAGCGGCTCAGGGGGCGATGTTGCTCGTCTGGTGGCGCCAGTTCTTGGGCTGCGAGAAGATCTCGCCGGTGCCGTCGACGAACACGGCGTGCGCCTTGGCGTTGCCCTTGAGCTGGTCCATCATCCAGGCGGTCGGGTAGCCCAGAAACCCGTAGACGCCATTGGTGCACAACAGGCCCACCGGCCCGCAATCGGGCTGGCCCAGCATGTCGTTGTGGCTGGTGCCGCGCAGCGTGGCCCAGAACTTCGGCAGCTGATCGGGCGTGGCGCGGTAGTAGGCCGAGTTCGACTGCAGGCCCTTGGCCCCATTGGCCTGGTACGACGGTGAGATCACGCCGTCCAGGCTGCCGTTCAGGAAGAACACCGAGCCCGAGGTCAGCTGACCCGTGTCGGTGCAGTTCTCGTCGCTGCTGCAGTACTTCTGCGCCGGCAGCGCCATCGCGATCGCGGTGCGGATGCTGCCGCTTGAATCACGCATGGCGTTGATCACGCCGGTGGCTCCTTGCGAGTGGCCCATCGCGCCGATGTGCGTGGTGTCCAGATGGCCGAAGAAGGGGCTGGCCGGGCGGGTGTTCTCCTGCACCATGAAATTCGCCGCTTCGCGGATCTCGGTGCCGACACCAGTGTTCGGCTGTCGCGTGGCGACGATCGCAAAACCCCAGCTCGCCAGATGGCGCAGCAGGTAGTCGTAGTACTGCGGCGCGGCGCCGGTGCCGTTGCCGAAGGTGATGATCGGCAGCGGCTTGTCGAGCTGGCCGAGGTCGCTCGGGGCATAGACGTCGAAGGCGTAGCCGGCCGAATCGCAGCAGCCGAACTCGGGATAGTGGCTGACCTCGTACGGCCCGTTTTCGTAGTAGTGCTTCTCGATCTGGCCAGTGGGCGCGTTTGGCACTTTGGCGACGGCGGCCAGCGGCAGGGCCGAGGCGGCTAACGCGAGAAGAGTACGGAGCAACGATGCAGTGGTCATGGCAGCGGTGAAGTCAGTCGAAAGGGGCGCCGATCGTGTCACGGCCTGCCCGCCAGGGTACTGAAAGCCACCACGCCGTGGTTGCTTTCGGCGGCGAAAAAGCGACGGCGCTGCGAATCTTCGTAGCGATCGGGCTCCCGCAGGAAGCCTGGTCCGGCCCGGCCGGGGTCACCGACCCACCAGGATTCTGTGGCTTTTGGCCATTGGTTGACACTTAAATGGTTCACAATTAAAGTAATTTCGAATCCCTTGGTCCAGGTGGCCTGCATGAACATCGTCTGCATCGGCGGCGGCCCCGCCGGCTTGTACTTTGCGCTGCTGATGAAGCAGCAGAACCCCGCGCACGACATCACCGTCGTCGAGCGCAACCGGCCCTATGACACCTTTGGCTGGGGCGTGGTGTTCTCCGACCAGACGATGGAGCACATGCGCCAGTGGGACCCGGTGACGGCCGACCAGATCGAGCAGTCGTTTGCCCACTGGGACGACATCGAGCTGCACATCAAGGGTCGGGTGATCCGCTCGGGCGGCCACGGCTTCGTCGGCATCGGCCGCAAGAAGCTGCTGAACATCCTGCAGGCGCGCTGCGAACAGCTGGGCGTCAAGCTGGTGTTCGAGACCGAGGCCGAGTCGGACGCCGACTACCCCGACGCCGATCTGGTCATCGCCAGCGACGGCATCAATTCGCGCGTGCGCACCAAGCACGCGGCCGTCTTCAAGCCCGACATCGTCACGCGGCCAAACCGCTTCATCTGGCTTGGCACCAAGCGCCTGTACGACGCCTTCACCTTCCTGTTCGAAAAGACCGAACACGGCTGGTTCCAGGCCCACATCTACAAGTTCGACGACACGACCAGCACCTTCATCGTCGAATGCCCGGAGCATGTCTGGAAGGCCCATGGGCTGGACCAGGCCGATGCCGACGAATCGGTCGCGTTCTGCGAGAAGCTGTTTGCCGACAACCTGCGCGGCGAGAAGCTGATGACCAACGCGCGCCACCTGCGCGGCTCGGCGTGGCTGAACTTCCAGCGCATCACCTGCCAGCAGTGGTCGCTGTTCAACGGCCGCAGCCACGTGGTGCTGATGGGCGATGCGGTGCACACCGCGCACTTCGCGATCGGCTCGGGTACCAAGCTGGCGCTCGAAGACGCGATCGAGTTGACCAAGCAGTTCCGCGACCACGGCAACCACACCGAGGTGGGATCTGAAGAGATCGCCGACGTGCTGCGCAACTACCAGGCCGAGCGCCGCATCGACGTGCTGAAGCTGCAGAACGCAGCCTGGAACGCGATGGAGTGGTTCGAGAACTGCGGCGAGCGCTACTGCGACCAGCTGGAGCCCGAGCAGTTCATGTACTCGATGCTGACGCGCAGCCAGCGCATCAGCCATGAGAACCTGCGCCTGCGCGACAAGGGCTGGCTCGAAGGCTACGAGCGTTGGATTGCAGCCCGCGCCGGGCTGGCAGAGCCGGCCGACCAACACGCCGTGCCTCCGATGTTCACGCCGTACACGGTGCGTGGCGTGACGCTGAAGAACCGCGTCGTCGTTTCGCCGATGGCGCAGTACTCCGCCGTCGACGGCATCCCCGGCGATTACCACCTGGTGCACCTGGGCTCACGCGCACTCGGCGGCGCCGGCCTGGTGTTCGCCGAGATGACCTGCCCGAGCCCCGATGCGCGCATCACGCCGGCTTGCCCGGGGCTGTGGAACGACGCGCAGCGCGACGCGTGGAAGCGCATCGTCGACTTCGTGCACCAGCATTCGGACGCAAAGATCGCCCTGCAGCTGGGCCATGCGGGGCCGAAGGGCTCGACCAACGAGCCGTGGGTCGGCACCGGCGCCGACAAGCCATTGGCGCAAGGCAACTGGCCCTTGGTGGCTGCGTCGGCGGTTCCCTATGAGCGAGGCGTGACCGATCTGCCGCGCGCCATGAGCCGCGCCGACATGGAGCGCATCCGTGATGACTTCGTCGCCGCCACGCGCCGCGCGGCCGAGGCCGGTTTCGACTGGCTTGAGCTGCACTGCGCGCACGGCTACCTGCTGTCGGCCTTCATCTCGCCGCTGACGAACAAGCGCGATGACGAGTACGGCGGTGTGCTGGCCAACCGGCTGCGCTGGCCGCTCGAAGTGTTCGCCGCGATGCGCGCGGCCTGGCCGCAAGACAAGCCGATGTCGGTGCGCATTTCGGCGCACGATTGGGTCGAAGGCGGCATCACGCCGGACGATGCGGTCGAGATCGCGAAGGCCTTCAAGGCCGCCGGCGCCGACCTGATCGACTGCTCGTCGGGCCAGGTCAGCCCGGACCAGAAGCCGGTCTACGGCCGCATGTACCAGACACCGTTCGCCGACCGGGTGCGCAACGAGGCCGGCATCGCGACGATCGCCGTCGGTGCGATCAGCGAGGCCGACCACGTCAACTCGATCATCGCGGCTGGCCGCGCTGACCTGTGCGCCGTCGCGCGTCCGCACCTGGCCAACCCGGCCTGGACGCTGCAGGAGGCCGCGAAAATCGGCTACACCGCGCTCGACTGGCCGGTGCAGTACCGCTCGGGCAAGTCGCAGATGGAGACCTTGATCCAGCGCGAACGCGCGGCAGCCAAAGGCAACGCATGAAGCACGCCTTCATCACCGGCGCCAGCCGTGGCATCGGTGCCGCGATCGCCCATGCGCTGTACAGCGACGGTTGGACATTGACACTGACCGGTCGTGAAGCACCCATCTTGCTGGCCGCCGAGCTGCACGCGTTCGCGGTGGCGATGGACCAGACCGATGCCGACTCGGTGGCGGCTGCGTTCGACGCCGCCCGTGCTGCCCACGGCCCGCTGACCGCGTTGGTCAACAACGCCGGTGCGGTCGAGACGGCGCCGTTCGCCAAGACTTCGCCGGCGCAATGGCAGCGCATGCTCGATGTCAACCTGACCGGCCCGTTCCTGTGCTGTCAGGCCGCACTGGCCGACCTGAAGGCGGCGGGCGGCGAGGGCCGCATCGTCAACGTTGCCAGCACTGCTGCACTCAAAGGTTATGCCTACGTGTCGGCCTATGTCGCCGCCAAGCACGGCCTGCTGGGGCTGACGCGCACGCTGGCGCTGGAACTCGCCAAGGACGGCGTCACTGTCAACGCCGTCTGCCCCGGCTACACCGAGACCGACATCGTGCGCGAAGGCATCGCCAAGGTCGTTGCGAAGACCGGTCGCAGCGAGGCCGAGGCGCGCGCCGGCTTCACGCAGACCAACCCGCAGGGCCGCCTGGTGCAGCCCGACGAAGTGGCGGCCACGGTGCGCTGGTTGTGCTCGGCGGCCGCCGGCTCGGTCAACGGCCAGGCGATCGCCGTCTGCGGTGGGGAGACGATGTGAAGAAGGCCGCTGTTCCTCTGGCCCGTCTGCTCGACGACGACCAGATCGGCATGGAGGCCCGTGCCGGTGACGCCGATCACCAGGCGCTGAAGGTCTGGCTGCGGCTGCTGGCCTGCACGACGCAGATCGAGACCGAGATCCGCCGCCGGCTGCGCAAGGAATTCAGCATGACCTTGGCGCGCTTTGACTACCTCGCGCAGCTGCATCGCCACCCCGAAGGGCTGCGCATGAGCGCCTTGTCGCGCTACCTGATGGTGACCGGCGGCAACGTGACCGCGCTGACCGACGACCTTGAAGGCGAAGGGCTGGTGCTGCGCGAGACCGATACCGAAGACCGGCGCTCGTTCAAGGTCGCGCTGACGCCCGCGGGCCGCAAGGCCTTCGAGAAGGTCGCCCAGGTGCATGAAGGCTGGGTCGTCGAGCTGCTTGCCGGCCTGGGTATCGACCAGAAACACGAACTGCATGAACTGCTGGGCAAGTTGCGGGTGCACTTGTCCCAAGCCCCTCAGGAGAGTACATGACCGAATCCGTTGAACGTGTCGACCCGGCACTCGCCGCTGGCAATCGCACCACGCTGGCCGGCTACGCGGCCCAGCACTTCGGCTGGCAGGTGCACGAGGGCGTGGCCACCATCACGCTGAACCGGCCTGAACGCAAGAACCCGCTGACCTTCGACAGCTATGCCGAGCTGCGTGACCTGTTCGCGAAGCTGCGTTTCGCGACCGACGTGCATGTGGTGGTGCTGCAAGGCGCGGGCGAAAACTTCTGCTCCGGCGGCGACGTGCACGAGATCATCGGCCCGCTGATCCGGCTGAAGGCGCCCGAGCTGCTGATGTTCACCCGCATGACCGGTGAGCTGGTCAAGACGATGCGTAGCTGCCCGCAGCCCATCATCGCGGCGATCGACGGTGTCTGTGCTGGTGCCGGCGCGATCATGGCGATGGCGTCGGACCTGCGTGTGGGCACCGCGCGTTCGAAGACGGCGTTCCTGTTCAACCGCGTCGGCCTGGCCGGCTGCGACATGGGCGCCTGCGCGATGCTGCCGCGCATCATCGGCCAAGGCCGCGCGAGTGACTTGCTCTACACCGGCCGCTCGTTGCCGGGGGACGAGGCGCTGGCCTGGGGCTTCTTCAACCGCCTGGTCGCGCCCGAGGCACTGGCCGGCGAAGCGCAGGCCTGGGCCGCGCAGATTGCCGCCGGGCCCACGTTCGCCAACGGCATCACCAAGACCATGCTGCACCAGGAGTGGAGCATGACGATCGAGCAGGCGATCGAGGCCGAGGCGCAGGCGCAGGCCTTGTGCATGCTGACCGAGGACTTCGGCCGCGCCTACCGCGCCTTCGTCGCGAAGCAGAAACCCGTCTTCGAGGGCAATTGACGATGGCCACCGACCGCACCGACTGGCCGTTCTTCGACGCGCCGCACCGCGAGTTCGCTTCAGCGCTCGACGTCTGGGCGCAAGACACCGTGCGTGATGTGCATGGCGACCACGATCTGGACGCGACCTGCCGTCAGCTTGTGAAGCAGCTGGGCGATGCAGGTTGGCTGAAGCATGCGGTGGCTGGGCGCGAGTTCGGCGGGGCGGGCGAAACGATCGACACCCGCACGATCTGCCTCGCCCGCGAAACGCTGGCGCGCCATAGCGGCCTGGCCGATTTCGCGTTCGCGATGCAAGGGCTGGGCTCGGGCGCGATTTCGCTGGCCGGCACGGCTGAGCAAAAGGCGCGTTGGTTGCCGAAGGTGGCGGCTGGCGAGGCGCTCGCGGCGTTCGCGTTGTCCGAGCCCGAGGCCGGCTCTGACGTGGCGGCGATGCAATGCGCGGCGCGCATCGAGGGCGACACGGCGATCCTCGACGGTGAGAAGACCTGGATCTCGAACGGCGGCATCGGCGATGTCTATGTGGTGTTCTGCCGCAGCGGCGAAGCGCCGGGTTCGCGTGGCATCTCGGCCTTCGTCGTCGAAGCCGGCACGCCGGGCTTCGAGATTGCCGAACGCATCGATGTGATCGCGCCGCACCCGCTGGCGCGGCTGCGCTTCACGAATTGCCGCGTGCCGTTGAGCCACCGCATCGGCGCGGCCGGCGAAGGCTTCAAGGTCGCGATGCGCACGCTCGACGTGTTCCGCACCAGCGTCGCCGCCGCAGCGTTGGGCTTTGGCCGCCGCGCAATGGACGAGGGCCTGGCCCGCGCCCGCTCGCGCTCGATGTTCGGTGGCGTGCTGGGCGACTTCCAGCTGACGCAAGCCAAGCTGGCTGAGATGGCGACCACGCTCGACGCCGCTGCACTGCTGGTCTACCGTGCCGCGTGGCAGCGTGACCAGGGCCACAACGTGACCCGCGAGGCCGCGATGGCCAAGATGTTCGCGACCGAAGGCGCGCAGCAGGTGATCGACGCCGCAGTGCAGCTGTGGGGTGGGCTGGGTGTGCGCAGCGGCGAGACGGTGGAGCGCCTTTACCGCGAGATCCGCGCGCTGCGTATCTACGAAGGCGCGACCGAAGTCCAGCAGTTGATCATCGGCCGCGACGTGCTGAAGAACGGCTGATGACTGGACCGCCGGGAGGCGGTCTTTACCCGTAGAGTTGACGCTTCTTGACGATTCGCGGTGAGGGGCTGCGCCTGCGCCCCGGAGGGAACAGATTACCCCCGTTCGGGTGCGAATGTGCGCGGTTCTGGGGGCCTCATTCGAAGCAATCTGCAGCCCGGGCGCTCGCATGATCGCGCCGCGGAACACCACAAAAGGCGGCTGGCGGTTCACCCACTGACCTGCCAACCCCGGTGAACCTGCGGCCCGTATCCACAAGATCGAGCGGCCGCTGGAATGAAGAGACCGCCGGCCAGCCATCCACCCGGCTGCGTCGACTGAACGCGTGCATGGTGCCTGCCGGCCACCTCGGTGGCTCGTCGGCGCCTGCCGCCCACCACCATAAGAGGAGACATCATGACTTCACCCCAACGATGGGTCTGGTCGGTCGTGGCCGCTGCGGCCATGACCGGTGCATCGACCCTCGCGCTGGCTACCGCCGGCGCGACCCATGCCTCGGCCGTCGAGGCCGCGCGCTGGCAACAGCAGCAACAAAGCCTGCTGCCCGCCGACCCGGGCATGCCGCGCGTCGGCGAGCACCTGGGCAGGGTCGGCATCGCGCCGGCGCTGCTGCCGCTGCGCCGTGCGGACGACTTCGTGCCGCATCGCCTGGCCATCGGTGAAACGCCAAACGCCGGCTCGATGCCGCTGTCGCCCCGCGCCAAGGCCGCGCGGAAGCTGCAGAGCTCGACGCGCTTCGCCCGCACTGATGGGCAACTGGCCGGCGCGAGCTGCAGCGGCACCGACTTCGTCGGCAAGACCGGCTCGGGCCTGATCAGCTTCATCGACGCCGCCGACCTGACGAGCTGCATGTACAGCCTGTACTACGGCAACGTCGACCAATACCGCACGGTGTTCACCGACGCGAACATCATCACCGTCTCGAACGAGCTGAAGGCACGTGCGGTGAACTACCAAGGCAACGACAGCAATCACTCGATGAACCTGTTGTCGTTCCTGCGCACCGCGGGCTACTGGAGCTTCATGAGCACCGCCGGCGACCCGTGGAACAACATCCCGCCGGGCAGCCCGGCGATGATGAGCGCGGCGCTCGCGTCGCTGATGCAGATCATTGCGTCGCCGCACTTCTACGACAAGACCGAAGACAACGGCATGTTCGCCAGTGAGGTCTACAAGACCACGCCGTCGGGCTGGGCGCTGCCGTTTGCGCCGTCGGCCAAGAAGTGGGTCGACCAGGTCACGCCCGGCACGCCGGGGATCGGCTACTGGACCAACGAGACCATCATGGGGGCGATGGGGGTCTTCTACTACGGCCCGTACCAGTCCGACTATGTCAGCGCGGTGCAGAACGACGTCAGCTACGCCAAGAGCTTCGACGCCTTCCTGACGCGCAACATGGCGATGATCGGCACCGACGACAGCTACCACCAGGCCAACGCGATGGGTGAGCTGATCCGCTTCGTGCAGTTCACGCCGCAAAGCACCCAGGTGCGCAACATGGCGACGGCGCAGATGCCGCACTTCCCGGTCTCGCAGGACACGACGATCGACGTCTGGATGCGTGCTTCGAGCATGGTCGACCAGTACGACATCGCCAATTGCTCTGCCTACGGCACCTGCAACGGGCAGGCCACGGTGGCTGCACTGAAGCTGCCGATCCGCTATGCCTGCGGCACGCAGTACGTGATCCGTTCGGAGGCGATGACCTCATCGCAGCTGTCGTCGACCTGCGACTCGGTGACCCAGGAATCGAAGTACTTCCATGGCCTGGTCGGCACCAGCAAGGGCAAGCCTGTCGCCAACGACAAGAACAAGACACTCGAGCTGGTGGTCTTCGACAACTACAGCGAGTACGCGCGCTTCTCGGGCTTCCTGTTCGGCAATGGCACCAACAACGGTGGCATCTACCTTGAAGGTGATCCGTCGGCACCGGGCAACCAGGCGCGTTTCATCGCCTACCGAGCCGACTGGCTGGCGGACTTCCAGATCTGGAACCTGAACCACGAGTTCGCGCACTACCTCGACGGCCGCTACGACATGTGGGGTGGCTTCGGCGACTACCCGCTGACGGTGGGCGGTGGCGATCAGTCGTCGGTCTGGTGGATCGAAGGCTTTGCCGAGTACATGTCGTACAGCTTCCGTCGCCAGTACTACGCCGATGCGACCTCGCGTGCGCAGACTGCGCCGCTGGCCTTGAGCGAAGTGATGCGCAACACCTACGACAGTGGCCAGACGCGCGTCTACAACTGGGGCTACCTGGCCGCGCGCTACATCATGGAGCGCCAACCCCAGGAGCAGAAGACCTACCTGCCGATGATGCGCGTGGGCAACTACGACGGCTACAGCAGCTATGTCACCAACCTGGGCACCTCGCTCGACGCCAACTTCGCCAGCTGGCTGGACAAGTGCATCAGCGGGGGCGACACCACCTCGGCCGCCTGCGTCAGCAAGGGCGAAGGCACCAAGCCGCTGCTCGACCCGTCGGCGATCGGCGCCTGCAACCTGGGCAGCCCCTCCGCGCTCGCCAACGGCTGCTCGAAGGCGCTGACCAACATCGGCGCGCAGTCGTTCTACCTGCGCATGACCGACTGGCCGAACGCGTTCTTCAAGCTGAGCCAAGTCAGCGGCGGCGTGGATGTCTACGCCAAGGCGGGCGGCTGGCCGACCGCGTCGGACTACGACGTCAAGGCCAAGAGCACCGGCAAGGACGTGATGCTGAAACTGCCGTCCGACGGTTCGGGCTGGTCCTATGTGATGGCGGTGCCGCGCACCGGCTTCACGAAGGCAACGCTGCGTGGCATGTACAGCAAGTTGCCTTTCCCCGACGGTTCGCTGGCTGACCTGCAGTGCGTCAGCGATATGCCTACTGTGCTGGCGACCCACTGCCCGCACTGACAAAACTCGTGCTGGGTTTGGCCCGGAAGGTGCGTGAGCGCCCTCCGGGCTTTTTTCATGGGGCCGGCCGCCGCCGTCCCGGTGCCGCTGTGCAACTCGATCGGCGCGGCACCAAAAGCGACTGGCGCGGCACCGAATGAAATGGGCTCGCTCACTAGACTGAAGGCCGTTCTCAACTGCCGAGCCCGGACATGCAAGCCATCCCGAACATGCGCACCAGCCCACTGCCGGACGGCGCCGCGCTGGCCCGTGAGCTGCATGCCAGGCCCGGTGTGGGCATCGCTGCCCATGTGCTGCAAGGCCGTGGCCTCGAAATACTTCGCATGCGAGTGGACCAACCGGCGCTGATCCTGGTCGACAGAGGCATCAAGGCCGTCCGCGCAGAGCGAGGCGCTGCTGTTCGGGCTGTACCCGGGCAAGGCATCGTCCTCGGTGGCAACCAGACCGTCGACTTCACGAACTCCGTGCCCGATGGCACCCACTACGAGGCACGCTGGCTGCTCTTCGACACGGCGTTGCTCGACGATCCCTACTACCTGAGCAGCGCCGCGCAGGTCGAGCCCTCTGATCGGAGCCCGACATCGGTGCGCCTGCTCGCGCGGGCCCAGCCGGGCCTGGCCGACGCCTTCGAAAGAGCCCGGCAGGCGTTGGCGTCTGCAGCAGGCATCCCGGACTCCATCGCGCGCCAGCGCCTGCTCGAAGTGATGCACTGGCTGCTCGAAGCCGGCATCGTGCTGCGCAGCCCGCCGGTCAGTCCGGGCGTGTCGGTCAGGGTTCGTGCGCTGATCGCCGGACGCCTGGACTGTGCCTGGACAGCCGATCGCGTTGCCAGTGAACTGGCGCTGTCCGAAGCGACATTGCGGCGCCGACTGGCCGCCGAGGGCAGTTCGCTGACGCAGCTGCTGGTCGACGCACGGATGGCCACCGCGCTGACGCTGCTGCAAGCGACGACGCAGCCGGTGTCCGACATCGCGTGCTCGGTCGGGTATGCATCGGCCTCACGTTTTGCTGTTCGATTTCGCCAGCGCTTCGGCTTTGCGCCGACGGCCGTTCGCGGCCATGAGCGCACCCACTGAAGCCCACCGTCACACACCGCCACAAGGACCCCATGCTCAGAATCCACCACCTTGGCCATTCGCAATCTGAGCGCATCGTCTGGCTCTGCGAAGAGGTGGGGCTTGCTTACGAGCTGCGGCACTACACGCGTGATGCCGTCACCTTGCTCTCACCACCCGAGCTGAAGGCGCTGCATCCGCTGGGTGCGGCGCCGGTGATCGAAGATGGTGATCTGCTGCTGGCCGAGTCGGCCGCGATCGTCGACTACCTCATCGACAAGCATGGTGGTGGTCGATTGAAGCTCCGCCCTGAGCACCCGGACTATGCGGCCTTCGTCTACTGGTTCCATTTCTCCAATGGCAACCTGCAGCCCGGGATCGTGCGTCTGCTGTTCCTGAACCGCGTGAAACTGCCCGAGGACCACCCCGTGCCGCTGGCCTTGCAGGGGCGGCTAGACCGGATCTTGGCGCACGTGGAAGCGCGGCTCGGCGAAGCCCTCTACCTCGCCGGCAGCGAGCTCACCGCGGCCGACATCATGAGCGTGTTCTCGCTCACCACGATGCGGCTGTTTCAGCCGATCGACCTCGCGCCGTACCCGAACATCCAGGCGTACCTGCAACGTATCGGTGAGCGGCCTGCCTATCGGCGCGCGATGGCCAAGAGCGACCCGGATCTGACGCCGATGCTGGACTGAGCCCGGCAGGTCAGCGGCCCGTCGGGGCCGCCCCATGGGACGTCAGGCCGCCACGCCGACCATCAGCTTAGCTGAATAACCCAGATCGACCGAGCCCTTCATCTTGGCCATCTGCAGCGACACGCCGTCGCTGAACACGCCGTCGTGCGCGAAGTCGGGCACCGAGGTGTTCTGGCCACGTGCCGAGTACAGGGGCGACGCGTAGACCGTCTTGGTCACCGACTGCGGGAAGGCCAGCTGCGAGGTCGCCGTGGCGGTGCCGCCGGTGTCCGCGTTCAGGAAGACCTGGAAGTGCACGTGCGTGATGCGGCCCGAGTACCAGCCCGGGTAGATCATGTCGAAGTGCACGGCGCCCTTGACGTTGCTGATCTGGATGCCGCGCATGAAGGTCTGGCCGCGGGTGTCGTGGCCGGGCTGCTGGTAGCCGGAGTAGACGCCGTCCTTGTCGGTGCACCAGATGTAGACCGCGGCGTTGCTGATCGGCGCGCAGGCCTTGTTCACATTGACCAGCTTCAGCGTCAGCGTCAGCGGCACACCGGGGCGGCCTTCGGTCACGTCGCGACGCATCATGTCATCGTCGTCCAGCACGCTGGCCAGCGGGTACGGGCCGGCGGTTTCTTTCGGGATCAGCGCGCAGCTGCGGGCCGCCGAATAGTCGAAGGCGTCGTACTGCTCGGCCCAGATCGACTCGGCCTGGGCCGGGCCGGCCAGCCCCATCAAGGGCACGGCGGACAAGGCCCCAAGAGTCCCCAGTGCCTCGCGGCGGCCGGGCAATTGGGGGGCATCGGAACGGTCGGAATCGTCGGACATGGTCTCCTCCTGGCTAAAGGCTGTCGGAGAGCGCAGTCTTGTTGCGCCTCGTTGCTGGACCGTGAACGCTAACGCGCAAACCTGACATCACGGGTGACCGGCCGCATCAGGTTGTGACGCGGCGTGAGTGCGCCAGCGGTGGCCTTCAGTGGTGGTGTCCGTGCGAATGGCCATGTCCGCGATGCGGGTCAGGCCCGGGCGGCCCACCGGCGCTGCCCGCATGCAGCCGGCAGGCATGGGCCACGGTGCCGCGCTCCAGCTGCAGCGTGCTGTGGTGGATGGCGAAGTGCGCTTCGAGCTCGTTGGCCACCTCGTCGATGAAGGCATCGCCTGGCGGGCCGTCGGGCGTCACCAGGTGCACCGTCAGCGCCGTCTCGGTCGTCGACAGGGCCCAGATGTGCAG
>NZ_JBFUGE010000044.1:0-22317 GCF_056403075.1 Ideonella sp. P3_A4
CATCTGCAGCAAGTAGCTCAGCGAGGTGGCGGCGTCCACGCTGTCGTCAACGATCAGTACCCGCAATTCCGACAGGTTTTCAATGTCATCGTTCACGCGATCTCTCACACGGCCGCTGGTGCTGCGCCGCGGGGCAAACGCGGCTCCCGCCGCGGTGAGAAATTCGCGGTGTGGGCAGCCTCAGCGGCTGCGAGCGCGGTCAGGCGGCCTTGGCGGGCTCGGAAATCTCGCGCAAAGTCTGATCCGTGTGGTGCGACTGGCGCAGCGCCAAGTCGCCGAGCGAAAGAATGCCGACCAGTTCCTGCCGCTTGTTGACCACCGGCAGCCGGCGCACCTGGGCGTCGCCCATCATGCGCAGCACGTCGTCGCTGTCCTGGTCCTCGGTGGCGCATTTGACGTCGGCGGTCATCACGTCGGACACGCACGACGAATCGGGCTTCATGCCGGCGGCGACGCCGCGCACCGCGATGTCGCGGTCGGTCACCATGCCCAGCACACGCTTGCCGTTGCACACCGGCAGCGAGCCGACGTTGAGGTCTTTCATCATCCGGGCGGCACGTTGCAGCGTGTCCTGCGGGCCGATGACCTGGGGGCTGGGGGACATGATGTCGCTGACGGTCGTCATGCAGTTCTCCTTGAGACTGAAAAGAGGGCGAGACAACGGCATGAGGCAAACCACGCGCCCGTGGCCCAGGTCAAGCCCGTCGCCTCGATTGCCCGATGGTTTTCGGCCCGCGGGGGGCCAAGCGCGCTACGATCGACGCGCGGTTGGCAATGAGCGTACCTGGCCAGACGGCGCACGGCTTCACGTCACGAAAGGCCGCCATGAACCACGCATTGATCGTCGACGACGACATCGACTCGGCAGCCTCGCTGAAGGAGTTTGTCGCGGGCGCCCAGTACACCGTCTCGGTGGCACACAGCCTGCGTGAGGCGCGGCGCCAGTTGTCACTGCAACAGCCCGATGTGGTCTTGCTGGATCTGCTGCTGCCCGATGGCAACGGCATGGACCTGCTGTCCGACGCCGAACTGCTGGCCAACACCGAGGTCGTGCTGATCACTGGCCACGCCAGCCTGGACACCTCGGTGCAGGCCTTGCGCCTGGGCGCAGCGGACTACCTGGTCAAGCCGGTGTCGCTGCCGCACCTGGGCAGCATCCTGTCGCGCCTGATGAAGCCGGCCGAGTTGAACGCAGAAGTCGCTGACCTGGCCTCGGGCCTGGTGCGGCAGGGCCACTTCGGCCCGCTGTGGGGCCAGGCGCCGCCGATGGTGAAGGTGTACGAGCAGATCTCGCGCGTGGCCGGCACGTCGGTGACGGTGTTCATCACAGGTGAGAGCGGCACCGGCAAGGAGGTGGTGGCGCAAACCGTGCACGACCTGAGCCGGCGGCGCAAGCAGCCGTTCCTGGCGGTGAACTGCGGCGCGATCTCGCCCAACCTGATCGAGAGCGAAATCTTCGGCCACGAGAAGGGCAGCTTCACAGGCGCCGAGCGGCAGCACCTGGGCTTCTTCGAGCGCGCAAACGGTGGCACGCTGTTCCTGGACGAGATCACCGAGATGCCGCAGGAGCTGCAGGTCAAGTTGCTGCGGGTGCTCGAGACGGGCCGCTTCATGCGGGTCGGCTCGACGCAGAGTCAAGAGGCCGACGTGCGGCTGATCGCGGCCACCAACCGGCAGCCCGAAGAGGCAGTGGCTGCGGGCAAGCTGCGCGAAGACCTGCTGTACCGGCTGAATGTGTTCCCGATCGACATGCCGCCGCTGCGCGAGCGGCTGAGCGACGTGGCCCTGTTGGCGCAGCATTTTCTGGACGCTATTTCCAAGCAGGAGGGCCAACCCAAGCGCTTCACGCAGGCCGCGCTCGAACGGCTGGCCTCCCACCACTGGCCGGGCAATGTGCGCGAGCTGCGCAACGCCGTGCAACGGGCCTACGTGATGGCGCCAGGTGAAATGATCGATGGCCAATGGCTGCCCGGCTCGCTGCCCAACCCGGCCCCGCCCGACGAGGCCGCGCCCCGCCCAACGCCGAAGTCCAACGCGCGGACGGTGGTGGTGCCGATCGGTGCGTCGATGGCCGAGGCCGAGCGGGCCTTGATCCTGGCCACGCTGCAGCACTACAAGCACCAGAAAGAGCGTGTGGCCTCGGTGCTGGGCATCAGCCTGAAGACGCTCTACAACCGCTTGAAGGAATACGCCGCCGACGAGGCGGATGCCGATCCCGGCGGGTAGCGCCGAGAGGGCAGCCTCAGTGCAGGATGGCCGAAGAGGCGTTCGGCCGGCGCCGCGCTGAGCGGCTGTCGACGCCACGGGCTGGCGCGAGGGCATTGGCCCGAACTTGGCGCGCCACCTCCTCGAGCCGCAGCGGCTGGCGCCCGTCGCGCAAGGCGCGCGCCAGGATGCGCGACCAGCAGCGGCGCACGGCTGGGTGGTCTGCGTCTTGTGGGTGCAGCTCCAGGCGCAACAACGGCGCGCGCCGCACCCAGCCGGCCAGCAATGTGTTCCAGGCCGCCGAGGCCACGCGCCGCCAGGGCGAGCGCGTGCTGAAGACCAGGCTGCGCGCATGCAGGCTGGTTCGGCCGGGCAGGGCGACCACCTCGTTCAACGTGCAGGTGTAGGCGAAGCCCGCCGATTCGACAGCGTCCCATGACRCTGGGCTCAGCAGCCAGGCGGGCGCCACGAAACCGCGAATTGGCAGGCGCAGCGCGGTCGCCCAGGCGCAGCCCAGCGCCAGGCGGCGCGTGGCTTCGGCATGGTCCAGCGCCGAGAACTCGCCTTCGCCGTCGGTGTACCAGCGGCGCAGCAGGTGATCGAACCAGCCGCCTCGCGGTGGCGCGTCGTCGCTGTGGGTCAGCCCGTGCAGCGCCAGTTCATTGCCGTGGCCGATCAGGTGGTGCAGTGCCCGCACGAAGGCCGGCGTGGTCGGTTCGCCGTGCATGGCCGGCACCACCAGCAGAGTGATCGGCAGCCGCGTACCCGCCTTGCGCGCAACGTGGTGCATCTGGACCATCACCCGCAGGCACGCCGGCCAGGTGGCCGGCGACACATCGTGCAGGACCACTGTCAGCGCACGGTCCATCGTCAGGCTTGCAGCAGCAGTGGTTGGGTCGGGGCGGATGACAGCTCGTCGGTGTCCAGGGGACCCCGCTGCAGCAGTCGCAGGTAGCGCTCCGACAGGCCGCCGAGCACCAGCTTCCAGTCGAGGGTGCGAGCGCGGGTCAGCGCCTGTTGCGCCAGCGAACCGTCGCGCCCTGCCAGGGCCACCCGCATGGCTTCGGCCCAGTCGCCGGGGCGGCGCGAGGTCAGGGTGATGGCGGCACCGTCGGCCAGTTCGCCCAGGCCGGCGGCAGCGCTCGCGACGAGGGGTGTGCCGCAGGCCATGGCTTCCAGCGCGGCCAGGCCGAAGGTCTCCTGGTCGCCAGCGTGCACGAAGGCATCACAACTGGCCAGCAAGCGTGCCAGGCGGCCGTTGTGGAACTGCGGCTTCAGCACGATCACCTGGCGGCCCTTGGGCGGCCGCGGCCCGCTACCGACTGCCAGCAGCACATGCTTTGAGCCCAGAAGTTCCACCGCACGGGCCAGCAGGTCGAGGTTCTTTTCAGAGGCGAAGCGGCCGGTGTAGACCAGCAGGCGCGTGCCGGGCGGCAGCTGCAGCCGGCGCTCCAGCGCGCGGCGCCAGATGGGGTCGGCGGCCGCGGGGTTGAAGACCGTGCAGTCCACACCCAGCGGCTGATGCTGGGCATGGCGCACGCCCATTTCATGCAGCGCCTCGGTCATCGTGCGGCTGGGCGCCAGCACCATGTCGAAGCCGCCGTAGACGCGGGCCAGGTAGTGACGGGCCTGGCGTTCGGCCCAGCGGCCGCGCGTGTGCGCGCCATGCCGGTCGCCCACCCAGTGCGCGGCCAGCGCCGGCAGGTGGCTGTGGCAGAAGGCCACCGACGGCACCTGCAGTGCACGGGCCGCATCGAGCGTGGCCCAGGCCAGCGTGAAGGGGTCGGAAGATTCGATGATCTCGGGTTCGGCCCGCTCGATCAGCCGTGCAGCCTGGGCCCGGTTCCAGACGAAACGGTAGCCACCGGAAGACGGCAGCGACACGCCACCGCAATCGACCATGCCGGGGCCGCGCACACCTGGTGCCAGCAGCGTGTGGCGCCAGCCTTGGGCCACCAGCGCTGCGCGTTTGGTGCTGATGGAGCGCCGCACCCCGCCGCAGGCCTGGCGGGCCCAGTACATCGTGGCGTCGAGCAGGTGGGGGCCCTCCGGCCGATTGGGGGTGTGCTGGGTGGCGGGCATGGGGCGGCTATTGCAAAGCTCGTGCCACCACGACAAACGCGATGGCTGTCACTCGGTGAACGGGGTGGGTGGCAAACGCAGCCACCCGGACGGAGCGTCCGATGTGCCGTAAGGCCTACCGACGGCCGGCAGTTCTTGCTGGGATATCCCGCCCCATCTCCGGGGCTTTCGCCTTGGGGGCTTGGCATTCCGGCGCGACGTGCGCGCCGCCTGGGGATGAAGGCCTTTCGGGGACCACGGCCATGAGAGGCCGTGGTGGGTTGGGCCAAAGTGGCCCGGCTTGCGCCAGGCCACGAAAGCCTTTAGTTGCGGTCGCTGCGGGCCGGCAGGGTCGAGTCGGCCGGCGCAGTGCTGTTGTAGGTCGTCGACGGGGTGCTGGTCGTGCTGCCGCTGTTGTAGCTGCTGGTACCGGTGGTGCCGGTGCTGGGCGTGGTCACCGTGCTGGGCGACGAGGTGCTGCTCGGCGACGTGGTGCTGCTCGGCGCGGCGGGCATCGTGTTGTTCGGATCGGGCAGCGTCGGCGATGCGCCGGTGTCCGGGCCTGTGGTGCCCTTTCCATCATTGCTCTGGGCGACGGCAACGCCGGCAACAACCACGAGGCAAGCAGCAGCTGCGCTGGTCAGACGGGTGACTAGTTTGTTCATTCCAAAGACTCCATAGAGAGGTTGAGGATTCGCTGCGCGCCCATGCCATGGACAGAGCGCGACGAGCGCCGCGTCAGCAGGTCGGCAATCTGCGTGCCGTCCGCAACGGGCCTGGCTCTGCTGCTCTTCTGCGGGTTCGCCTCGCTGCGGGCCTTTGATCCGCGTGCGACGGCCGGTAAGTTTTTCCGGCCGGCGATTCGGCATGTGGACTGCCACCAGACGGCTCAGCACGGCCCCCATGCCGATCGACTTGATGTCACCTCAACAGGAGAAACCGATGGCCAAGCACGATGCGACCCTGAAGACGCAACGCGAGATCCAGCAACAACAAGACCGCCGCGACCAAGAGCGCCAGGCGGGCCAGGACGACGCCGGTGGCAGCGGCGCCGTGCAGGCCGGCGCGCGCCGGCAACCCGAGAAGCTGCCGGCCCAGCACCTGGCGAAGCCCGGCCGTGAAGCGGACATGGAGCTGAAGCCCCGCTTCATGGCGCCCGATTACCGTGGCAGCGGCAAGCTGCAGGACTTTGCGGCGCTGATCACTGGCGCCGACTCCGGCATCGGCCGTGCGGTGGCCGTGCTGTTCGCGCGCGAAGGCGCCGACGTGGCGGTGGCCTACCACTCGTCACACGAAGATGCCGAAGAAACCAAACGCTGCGTCGAGGCGGAGGGCCGACGCTGCCTGCTGCTGCAAGGCGACGTGAAGGACGACGCCTGGTGCAAGCAAGCGGTGAAGCAGACGGTGGACACCTTCGGCAAGCTCGATGTGCTGGTCAACAACGCCGCCTTCCAGGAACACGCCGCCTCGCTGGAAGAGATCGACGACCKTCAGCTGCAGGAGACGCTGGACACCAACATTGGTGGTTACTTCCGCATGGCACGTGCCGCGTTGCCGCACCTCAAGCGCGGCGGCTCGATCATCAACACCGGCTCGGTCGTCGGCTTGCGGGGCAGCGAGAAGCTGCTCGACTACTCGGCCACCAAGGGCGCGATCCACGCCTTCACCAAGTCGCTCGCCAGCAACCTGCTCGAGCGCGGCATCCGCGTGAACGCAGTGGCGCCGGGACCGGTGTGGACGCCGCTGAACCCGGCCGACAGCCCGGCCGACAAGGTGGCCGAGTTCGGCCAAAAGACTGACATGAAGCGCGCCGCCCAGCCCGAGGAGCTGTCACCCGCTTACGTCTTTCTCGCCGCGCCGGTATGCTCGGGCTACATCAGCGGCGTGGTGCTGCCGGTGACCGGGAGCGTCGGCGCGATCTGAGCCGCACCCAAGGCACGGCGTTTGCTCAGGTTGAAAAACTGCTTTCAACCGTCCCCATCTCTCACAAGGAGTTGCCGTCATGAACCTCATCATCTGGCTGGTTATCGGTGGGCTGCTGGGCTGGGTGGCCAGCATCATCATGCGCACCGACGCACAGCAAGGCGTGCTGCTGAACGTGATCGTCGGCATCATCGGCGCGCTGCTGGGCGGCTGGTTGATCTCGCCGATGGTGGGCGTACCGACGATCAACGAAGGCGCCTTCAGCCTCGGCTCGTTGCTGGTCTCGCTGGTCGGGGCCATCATCCTGCTGGCCATCGTCAACCTCGTTCGGCGCGGGGCACCCCGCTGAGCGCGCCGCAGCCAGACGAGGCGCACATGGCCGATGGGCCCCGGGCCGAAGCTCGAGACGGCGGCGGCGCGGAACGCCCCGAATCGTTCGTCGATTCACTGCAGGGCCTGCTGCGCGAGCTGCCGGGGCTGATCAGTGACCGCGTCGAGTTGTTCGCGCTCGAACTCGGGCGCGCAGGCTCGGCGCTGGCGCGCATCGTGGCCTGGGTGGTGGCCATCGCCATCCTCGGCGTCACTGCCTGGCTGGCCTTGTGGGCCGGCGTCGTGATCGCGCTGATCGGCCTCGGCCTGCACTGGGCGTTGGCCTTGTTGCCGGTGCTGCTGATCAACCTGGGCGCGGTCGCGTTTGCGGTGAGCCGGGTGCAGTACCTGGTGACCCGGCTGAGCCTGCCCGCCACCCGAAGGCATTTGACGATGCCGCCGCGCGCAGCCCCCGCGGGGCAGGCACCGGCGCCGATCCCCCCTCAAGCGAATCCGCACGACGACGATGGCCCTGCTTCCGCTTCTTGACGTCAGCGACGACGATCTCGACGCGCGCATCCGGCGCGCCGAGTTGGCCGTGATCGCCCGCGACCAACGCGTCAAGCGCCAGGTGGCGCAGCTGGGCCAGCGCGTGCGGCGTGCCCGTGAGCCCGCGCGTTGGGTGGTGCCGGTGGCCAGTGGTGCGCTCGCGCTGCTGGCGGGCTGGTGGCTGTGGCGCCGGCTGCGGCCTCGCCCGGCGCCGCCTGCTGCAATGGCCGGCGATTCGTCGACCACATCGCGGCCGGCCGCGGGCCGGTCCAACAAGCTCGATTGGCTGGAGCTGATCGCGTTGGCCTGGCCCTTCGTGCCCGAGGCCTGGAAACAGCGCTGGGGCCCCACCTCGACCGGCGCGATGATGAACCTCGGCCTGTGGGCTTCGCGGCACCTGATGGGTGGCTTGCGGGGCGCCTTCACCGGTGAAGGGGGCGCTGCGCACGATGGTGATCCCCACCTGCCGCCGCTCGACACCGCAGATCATGTGGATCTGGGCCGTTATGCCGGCACCTGGCACGAGATCGCTCGGCTGCCCGACGCGTTCGAGCAAGGCTGCGGCAGCCAGCCACAGTTGCACTACACGGTGCGTGACAGTGGTGTGGTCGAGGTGCTGAGCGGCTGCATCGACGCCGATGGCCGCGAGCGCCTGGCTCACGGCGAGGCCCGCGTGCTGCGCGGCAGCCAGGGTGCCAAGCTGCAGGTCAGCTTCCTGCCGGTCTGGCTGCGCTGGTTGCCCTTCGGCTGGACCGATCACTGGGTCCTGTACGTCGACGATGCCTACACGCTGGCCGTGGTGGGCGCGCCGGATCGGCAGCACCTGTCGGTGCTGGCGCGTCGGCCCCGCATCGAAACCGAGGCGCTGGATGCCGCCATCGGGCTGGCCCGCGTGCAGGGCTTCCCGGTCGAGCGCTTGCTGGTGCTCCAGCCGGACTGACCGGCTTTGATCAGCTCGGGGCCTGCAGCAGTGGCAGCAAGCGCTCGCTGAGCTGCGCATAACGCGGCCCGCCTTTGCGTTGCAGCTCCTGCAGCTGGGCTTCGAGATCGATAGCCGTCTGCTCGTACTCGCCGGTCTTGATCGCCTCGATCTCGCGCGCGATCGCCTTCAACTTGGCCAGCGATTCGGCCGCCTGCGGTGTCGGGCTGCCGACCTGCTCGGCCTGGGCGATCAGCACCTCGGTGATCAGGCCCAGCTGCTTGCCGTAGCTGGCCACGGCGAAGGCCTTTTCCTCGATGCGAGGATTGCCGGCTCCAGGGGTGATGCCCTCGAAGAACCAGTGCGTGGTCGGCTCGACGCGCAGCGCGTCGTTGCCGCTCCAGGGGAAGTGGATCTGCGGTGCCCAGAACCAGAGCCAGGGAAACATGGTGGGTGTCCTTTCGTTGGAATGCAGGGAGCCGCTCAAGCGCCGCCGGGTGTCCTCGGGGCCGGGGCGGCCGGGCGGCCGAAGTCGACAGCCGCACGCACCTCGGCTGGTGCCGCCGCGGCAACCTCCCAATCCGGTTGCACGCCGAGCGCATCGTTGACGGATGAAAACGCGAGGCGGAATGCGATGAAGGTGGTGGCTTCGAAGATCTGGCGGTCCGACAGGCCAGCCACGCGCAACAACGCCACATCCCGCGCTGAACTGCTGTTCGGATCCTTCACCACTTGGCGGGCCCAGCGCGACAGAGCCTGGTCGCGCGGGGTCAGTTCGTTGTCCGGCGCGTCTTGCAGCACCGACACCGCTGTGGCGGTGTCTGCAGCACCCGCCAGCGTCCTGCCCCAGGCCAGCGCGCAGTACGAATCGCCCAGGCTGGCCGCGGTGGCGCAGACCAGCACGCCCCAGTCGCGCTGCGTCAGCGTCGAGCCTTTCATCAAGGTGGCACGCAGCGCGGCAAAGCCTTCGAACACATCGGGGCGCCAAGCCCACAGCCGGGTCAGGTTCATCACGTGGCCACGATCGGCCATGTCCTGCTGCTGCAAGCGGACGGTGGTCTCGGTCTCGGGCGGGCTGGGCAGGAACATGCGGATCTCCTTGAGGGTCAGCGGCAGGTCACGGACGCACCGGCGTCGCGTCATAGAGGGACATGGACGGCGCTTCAGCGGYCAGCGCAGCCAGCGCCTTGGCGAAGGCGCGCGAGGCCGGCACGCGGAAGTGCTGCTGCAGCGCCGCCATGTCGGCCCACTCTTCGACGAAGACCAGGCGCTGCGGGTTCTCGGCGTCGCGGTGCACTGCATGCGACACGCAGCCCGGCTCGGCGCGCGAGCGCTGCACATGCTCCAGGCTCAAGGCCAGCGCGTCGTCGACACGGCCGGGCACGGCGACAACGCTTCCAATCACGATGATCATGGGCCGCCTTGCAATGGACGTCAGGCGCGCATTCTGCGCCGCCGCGGCGCGCCGGACCGCCCCTAGTTTTTCATGGCAGGACGTGGGAGCGAACTGCGCAGACCGAAGTACAGCAGCAACCCTGCCGGCCCATAGAGAAAGGTCAGCGGCAGGCAAGGCAACAGGCACCAGCGGGATACGCCGCGGGCCAGCACGTCGTCGATCATCCAGCGGCCGATGAACAGGTCGAAGGCCAGGAAATGCACCCAGCCGCCGGCCAGCTTGCCCGGCGATGCAAACAGCGTGGCCACGCCGGCCAGGCTGCCGAAGTTGCCGCCTGGTGCGCTGCGCCAATGCAGCACCAACAGCGCCAGGTAGGCCGTCGACAGCAACAGCGGCACCAACCGGCCACCTGCCCACAGCAACCTGTTTCTTGCCTTGCCCTGCGGGGCAAGCACCGCAGCGACCAGCAGCAGCCAGCCCAGCATCGCGGCGATGCTGGCCAGCGTGAAAGCTTGCTCAGGCGACATGGGCGGCCTCCGCATCGGCCGCGATCACCACTGCCTGGGTGCCAACGCGGTGGACCGTGCCGCCGTGCCGGTGCGCGTGATCGCGGGCTTCGGCTTCGGTCGAGAACCAGTGATTCRGAAAGCCGAGCCATTCGGTCGGCGCCTTGAGGTGGTCAACCGCCTGGGTCGGCAACGAGGCCAGCGTGGGGCGGTAGCCTTCCCAGTCGGGATACCCGGCTTCGACCGCCAGCGTGCGCAGAAAGTGCTTGCGTTGCAGTTGCTGCCGCTCATGGAACAACGCTCTGAGTGAGCGACCCGGCAAGACGCCGGCCGCATGGGCCCGCCGCAGCGCCGGCATGGCCTGCAGCAGCGGGCCGGCCTGCGCGGCGCGGTGCAGCCGGCGGGCCTGGCACAGCACCAGGTCGAGTGCGGTCGAGGTGTGGGAAGGGGCTTCGGCCGAGTCGGCCGGATGCCAAAGGGGAACGCGTTCGATGCGCATACCAACTCCATCGTGACTAGTGGCCTTCTCGCAGGTGGCCGTGTCGGAGGGTATGCAAGCGAAAGGCTTGCGAGGCAGGTGCGTGGGCTTTCGCGAGGTGGGCGTCCTGTCAGCCCGGCGAGCAGTCTAGCAGTGGTGGGCTCGCAACCCCGCGGCTGCAAGGTTGATGCAGCCACGCCAGAATGGCTCGCAGCTCTCATCCCGCACCACCCCCATGAAGTTCATCTCCGTTCGCGTTCGCTCGGCCATCGTGATGCACGGCTTCACCGACGACAACCAGGAAATCGTCGAAGAGATCCGCGACGAGGCCTTCGTCGAAAAGCTGGTCGCCATCGACCGCCTCCAGTCGGTGTCCGAGAAATACCTGCTGGTCACCTCGTCGCACGGCCGAGTGATGTACTGGGAATACGAAGGCGGGTTTGCCGCGATGAAGGCCCGGCTGGCAGCGGCCGGCCTGCTGATCGCTTGACGCGCGGCGAGCCGCGGCCGTGATCCTGGCGGTCGACGTCCAGTACGCGGATGACCACGCCACGGTTGCAGGCGTGGCCTTCGGCGATTGGCACGATGCGCAGCCGCAGCGTACGTTCGTCCAGCGCCTGCCGGCGGCGGCCGACTACGCGCCCGGCCGTTTCTACGAACGCGAGCTGCCATGCATCATGGCGCTGCTGCAGGCCAACGACCTGAAACCCGACTGCATGCTGGTCGACGGCTATGTTTTCCTCGACGGGCACAGCGAGCCCGGCCTGGGCAAGCATCTGTTCGATGCGTTGAGTGGCCAGGTGCCGGTGATCGGCGTGGCGAAGACCTCGTTTCGCCTGATCGGCCCCGATCACTGGGTACTGCGCGGCGACAGCCAGCGCCCGTTGTACGTGACCTGCGTCGGCGAAGACCTGGCGCGAGCCAAGGCAGCCGTGGCGGAGATGCACGGCCCGCACCGCGTTCCGAGCCTGCTCAAGCGCGTCGACCAGCTGTGCCGCGGGCGGGCCAGCGGCGGCTGATCTGCTGGCTTCAGGCAGGTTTCTTGGGCGGGATGCGCGTGGCGTGGCTGACGACCAGGCGCCACTGGCCGTTGAGGCGCACGAGTGTGTCGGTGAAGCGCACATCGACCTCGAAACCCTGGTCGCCCGAGCGGCCCTTGATCGATGTGATGCCCTGCACCGTGGCCGCATCGCCGTAGACGTGGGCCACCATGTCGTGGTTGCGGAAGACCTCGTACTGCGGGTCACCGGCCTTGACCTCGTCGATCGCCTGGCCGCGCGGCTGCACGTCGCCGGCCGGGCCGACGAGCGTGAACTCAGGCGCCAGCARGCGGTCGAGTGCCGCCAGGTCGCGCAGGCGAAAGGCGTCGCAGGCGGCCTGCGTGACGGCCATCACCTCCTGCTCGGCCGGGGTGGCGGTCGCGATGGCTCCGCTCACTCCTGCAAGGCACAGCACGGCAGCGCCGAGACCGGCGAGCAGAAAGCGAGAACTGCGATTCGTCATGCGCCGAACGATAGCGCAGGCACGTTGCTCACGGCACCGTCGGAAACCCGTCGAGCAAGACCACGTTGCGCAGACCGGGTGAGTTGTCGCCGCGCTCTAACGCAGTTGTTGCGCTTACTGCGCTGACTGCGGCGCGCGACCGTACAGGATGGACTGCACCACGCCGGACTTGAAGCGCACGGTGGCCATCAGGTTGCCGGGGCCGCGGTCGTAGACCCATTCCTCGACCGGCTGGCAAGGGGCGACCGCCGCGGCGTAGGCGCCGGGCAGCGGCTGCAGCGTGCCGGCTTGCACCCAGGGTGCGCAGTAGCTGTCTTTCAGCAAGGGCTCGCCGCATTTGTAGAGCACCGACAGGCGCGAATCGCCCTCGCTGGTGCTGCTGCCGTTGCAGCGCAAGGATTCGGCCCTGGCCGGCGCCGCAGCCAGCAGGCCCAGCGCGGCGGCAATGACGATGGCGTGACGTGGATTCATGGCGGCCTCACCCGCAAATGGTTGCGCACGCTTTGGGCGCGTGCTCAGGCCTTGGCGGCCACTGCCTGTCGTAACGCGTTGACCAGGTCGTCCGGACTACAGGGTTTGCCCAGCACGGTGAATTCGCCCTCGGCCGGCCGCACGTTGCTGAAACCGCTGATCAGCACCAGCGGCAGCTGTGGGTAGCGCTGGCGCAACTGGCGGGCCAGCGTCACGCCGTCCATCCCGCCGGGCATCACGATGTCGGACAGCACGACGTCGAACGGCGGTTCGCTGCCGTTGAAGTGGGGCAGTGCCTGCTCGGCGCTGCGGGCCAGCTCGACCTGGCAACCGTAGGAGCTCAGAAGCGCCGCGGTCACGTCGCCGAGCGATTCGTTGTCTTCGACCACCAGCACCCGCAGGCCGGCCATCGCGTCGGCGCCCGCCGGGCGTTGGCGCATGGGCGCGGGCGCGGCAGCGCRCGCCGCYGGCAGGATCAGCGACACCGCGGTGCCCAGGCCAGGCGTACCGGCAATGCGCGCCAGGCCGCCGGCTTCGGTGCAGAAGCCGTGCACCTGGCTCAGGCCGAGCCCGCTGCCCAGGCCCGTGGCCTTGGTCGTGAAGAAGGGTTCGAACGCCCGGTTGGCCACCTCGTCGGCGATGCCGATGCCGTCGTCGGTCACCGTGATCAGCACATAGTCGCCGGCCGGCAGATCGGTGGTGTCGTTGGCTTCGGCGTTGCTCGCTTCCAGCCAAAGGTGGCCGCCCTTGGGCAAGGCATCGCGGGCATTCAAGGCCAGGTTGATCAACGCCAGCTCCAGCTCACCCGCGTCGACGACCACGGCCTGCGTGTCCGGCGCGACCTTGACCTCGACCGCGATGYGTTTGCCCAGCACGATGCCCAGCAGTTCGCGCAGTTCGGGCAGGGTGCTGACCAGGTCCACACGCTCGGGCCGGGTCGCGTGGCGGCCGGCGAAGCGCAACAGGTGCTGGGTCAACCGGCGGCCGGCCTCGACCGCGCGCATGGTCGCCGCCAGCGGCGAGCTGATATCGACCTGGCCATCGTTGCGCCGCTCGATCAGGTAGGCGCTGTTGCTGATCACGCCCAGCAGGTTGTTGACGTCGTGCGCCACGCCACCGGTCAGCCGGCCCAGCGCTTCGACGCGCTGGTTGTGCGAGGCTCGCTGCTCGGCGTCGCGCGTGCGGGCGATGGCGTCGTTGACCCGGCGCTCCAGCTCGCCGCGCGCCCGCTGCTGCGCATAGGCGGCGGCTTCGAGCGCGTTGGCCACCTTGTCGCATTCTTCGATGCCGGTCGGATCGGCGTGAACAGGCAGCCCGGCCTGCATGCGCTCGGCCATGTCCTTCAACGCCACCACCGGCTCGACGATGCGGCGCGACAGCCAGCGCGCGCCGAAGATGGCCACGCCCAGCAATACGGCGCCGACCAGCAGCAGCTGCATCACGGCGCCCGGCACGTGGCCGGACAGTTGCGAGCGCGGCACCGCGGTGACGAAGGTCCAGCCCTGTGGCGAGGTGCTGAAGTAGCCGGTGATCGGCTCCCCGTCGAGCGAGTTTGACTGGAACAGGCCTTCGCGCTTGGCGCCGATCTGCGCCCGCAGGTCCGGCGGCGACGTCTTGCCGATGTACGACGAGCCGCCCGGGTAGCGGGCCACCACCACGCCCTGGCCGTCCATCACCGTGGCCACCCAGCCTTGCGGCAAGTGCTGGTGGTCGACGATTTGCTGCAATTCGATCGGCAAGATCGTGACGGCGAGGTTGAGCACGGTGCGCTCGGCGCGGCGCACCGGTGCCACCACCGAGGCCCGCCATTCACCATTGGCCGGGTCGCGTGCCAGAGGGGCGACCTGTTCAGTCTCGGCCAGGGCCGGGGCGGGTGCACTGGCGCCGGCCTGGGGCTGACCGGGCATGCCGGGCGGGTAACGGGTGCTCAGCAGCAGGCCTTGCTCCGAACGCAACTCGACCCAGCCGCCCAGTCCCTGCAGCGCATGGCGGGCCTGGCTGTCGAAGTAGCTCAGCTGGTCCTTGCTCACGGCCGGGGCGGTGTCCAGCATCGCCGACATCGACAGCAGGCGTGCGATCGCGGCGCGCTGAGACAGCTCTCGGTCGACCACCATCGACAGCGCGCCGGTGGTGTCGCGCAGCCCGCGCTCCATCGTCCGGTGTTCGGCGCGAAAGGTATTGAACAGCACCCACAGCGCGCCGGCCATGGCGGGCAGCAGCACCGACAGCACCAGCAAGAGCAAGCGGGAACGGATCGAAATCGGCATGAACGAGGGGGTTAGGGCCGTGGTCTGGTCGACCCACAGCACGCTCAGACTTTAGAGCAGGTCCGGACGCGGTGTCGTCCGACATCGAAGGGGAGTCGCAATTGCCACCATGTTGCCAAGAGATGTCTGTCCAGTCTTATTTGGAAAGGACAAGTTGTGAGTCCACGCAAACGGTGTATCCAGGCGATCGCGCTGGCCGTGTGGGCGATGGCCGTGGCGCCTGTGCAGGCTCAGGCCCCGGCCGGCAGTGGGGCGACTCCCGCGCCGATGCTCGGCGACGAAGGCTTCTCGCCGATGAACATCAGCAAGAGTGGCTACCTCGGCATCGACTTTGGTCAGGCGCGCTATTCCACCGGTTGCGGCTTCGGCGGTTACCGGTGCAAGAACCCCGACCTGGCCGGTCGAGTGCACGTCGGCGGCCTGTTCAACAACTACGTCGGCGTCGAGCTGGGTTATGTGCACATGGGCAGCGCCGAGCGTGCTGGTGGCCACACCACGGCCCAGGGCGTCAACTTCAGCTTGCTCGGCCGCTGGCCGATGGGCTCGTTCAGCGCTTTCGTCAAGCTGGGTGGCACCTTTGGCCGCACCGAGGTGACGGCCGAAGACTTGTCTGGCCTGCCGACCGGTGTGGCCAAGGGCTGGGGCGGCTCGTACGGCGCCGGCCTGACCTACGAAGTGGCGCGCAGTTCGGCCCTGGTGATCGAATGGGAGCGCCACGATTTCAGGTTCCAGGGCCAGGGCACACGGGAAGTGCAAATGACGACCCTCGGCTACCGCTACAAGTTCTGAGAACCACCAACAGAACGAAGAAACGGGGCCCGCAGGCCCCGCGCGTCAGGTCTCGAAGAGCGGTCAGTTGTTGGGCGCGCGCACGATGATGTCGTTGCGCACCGACTTCACATCCGGCACGGTGGCGGCCATCTTTCCGGCTGCTTCCTTCTCGGCCTGGCTGGTGGCAAAACCTGCCAGTTGCACGGTGCCGTTCACGGTCTTCACATCGATGCGCATCGCGCTGACCAACGGGTCTTCGGCCATCTTGGTCTTGACGCGAGCGGTGATCGTGGTGTCATCGACGTACTGACCCACGCTGCTCTGGCCGCTGGTGACGGCACAACCCGCGCTGCCCAACACGGCTGCGACGGCAATGGTCGCGGCGGCGATCAGAGAGAGTTTTCTCATTCCAGGCTCCTCACGATGGGGTATGGGCTGGTATTGGGRCAACTCGTGTGCCCGGTCTCATGCGGTGGCGAAAAACATGGCCCGGTTCCTCAGATCTTGCGGCTGGTGATCGAGCCGGTTTCCTGCGGCGGGTAGCGCGCGGGGTATTGGCCAGTCATCAGCAGGCCGGTTTCGTCAACGGGCGCCAGGTCGAACGGATTGGGCAGGCTGTCGATCGCGTCGGCAGTCAACAGGGCTTCCCGGCGCTCGGTGAACTCGGCGCACAGCGTTTCCCAGTCGAGCTTGGCGCGCTTGAGCTGAGGGAACAGCTCGCCTTCTTCTTCCTTGATGTGGTGCAGCACGTATTCGCACAGCACCACGAAACGCGCGGCGAATTTCTCGTCGACAGCGTGGGCGGCTTCGAGCTGGCCGATCAGCAGGTGGATCGTCTCGTGTTCGACCTCGGCTTCGTCGACAGCCTCGGGGTCAGTGACGATCGGGCGCATGATGGGGTAGATCAGCGCCTCCTCCAGCGCGGCGTGCACGCGCAACTCGTGCAGCGTGCGGCGGACGATCGATTCGCACAGATCGCCGTTGCGTTCGGCGTCCAGCCGCTGGAATTCGCGGTAGGCGCGCTTGACGCGCCAATGGTCGTCCTGCAGCAACTCGATGATGTGGCTGCGCGCCGCGGTGGCTGCGCGGCTGTTGGGGTGGCTGTGCGGCATGGTGAGACTCCTGAAGAGGCAGCGGTTCCGTCGCTAGGGGCAAGCGATGTGCCGGGGACGAAGGCCCTAGGGCGGCAGTGGGAACGTTGCTTGCTGCTCTGTGGGGCAGTCCTTACCCTTGACTCTTCGACCCCTTCTTCCAGGAGATGCGAACCATGGCCATCGATATGCCCCAGGAAAGCTATTCATCGGACACCGCCTCGACCGCCGGCGGCAGCGGCGGTGGGACGAGCGGCAACAACAACGGCGCCGCCGATTCCGCCGCGCAGCAGCGCTTCGAGCGGGTCGTCAGCGGCGCGCATGAGGCGGTGGACAGTGCGGCCGAATCCATGGCCCAGGCCGCCGAAGCGCTGCGCAACAAGGCCAATCGTCTCGGCGAGATGGAGAAGGAATACGCCGAAGCCTGCCGCGCCAGCGTGCGCGAGCACCCGCTGAGCTATCTGGCCGGTGCCGTGCTGCTGGGGGTGTTGATCGGGCGGCTGAGCCGCTGAGCGGCGTGCACCAGATCGGCGCCGCCGGGCATTGCGATTGCTAACAGGAGCCTGTCGGCAATCCTGTCGATTCAACCTAAGGAGTGACCATGCAACAGAACCGTCCGGAAGACAAGAAGTCCGGCCAGCAAGGCACCAGCGACTCCAGCCGCAGCCAGGACCAGCAACAGCAGCCGCGCCAGGGTCAGCAGACCCCGCAGACGCCGCCGCAGAAGAAGCCGGAAGACCAGCAACAGCAGCGTTCAGGCGGCCAGGGCCAGCAAGGCCAGAGCGGTCTCGACCGTGATCAGCCGGGCCAGGGCTCGCGTGAAGCCGGCCGCGACCAGCTGGGCAGCCAGCCTGGCCAACAAAAGCGCGACCAGAGCTGACGCGCCCCGTCAAACGGGGCTCGGGCCATCAAGGCTCGAGCCCTTTTTTTCAGACACCGCGCAAAGGCTACAAAAACTCACCGGTGACGGGTGAAGCCGACGCACCCGTCGCCCCGAGGGGTTCGCGAAGCCGAGCGCCCGCAGGACGGGCAAGATGCTGGCGGTTGGATCTTGCGCAGCGCACAATGGTCTTCAGGGAGACCCGCCTGCCATGGAAGCAGATCCAGAGGACTGTCGCCGCGAAACCTTGCTGGGTGAAGCCCGGGGCCTGGCCACCGGTGACCGCCAATCCCTGGACGCGCTGACCCGCAGTGCGGCGCAACTGACCGGGTGCCCGATCTCGCTGGTCAGCCTGGTCGGTGCCGACCACCAATACTTTCTCTCGCATTTCGGCTGGGACATCGACGGGGGCCCACGCGACGGCTCTTTCTGCACCCACGCGATCGGCCAGTCCGACCTGTTCGAGATCCCCGATGCGCTGGCCGACCCGCGGGTCCAAGACAGCCCGCTGGTCACCGGGCCGCCGCACATTCGCGCCTATTTCGCCAAGACGCTGCGGCTCGATGGCGTGGCTGTCGGCACGCTTTGCGTGATCGACCGGCGCCCGCGCACCTTGACCGATGAGCAACGCAGCGCGCTGATCGGGCTGGCAGCTGGCGCCGAGGCGGTGCTGACCGCCCACCGCAGCCTGCAACTGTTGCGCGCAAATACAGAACGCCTGACCGACTTTGCCACCGCCTCGGGCGACTGGTTCTGGGAAACCGATGCGCAGGGCCGCCTGAGCTGGGTGTCGCCGGGCCTGGCCGAGGCCTGGGGCGCGGGCAGCGAGTTCCAGCCCGGTGGGTCGTTGCCGGCGGTCCAAGTGACCGACGAGCAGGGCGAATCTCGAGCGCTGCCGCTCACGCTGGCCGAGTTGTTGGCGCGGCGCGAGCGCCTGTCGCGGGTGATGATCTTCAACCGCGGGTCGTCCGATGCGCGCTACCTGCTGCTGTCCGGCGTGCCACGCCATGAGGGCGGTGAGTTTCTCGGCTACCGGGGCACGGCGCGTGACGTCAGCGCGCGCGCACGGGCCGAACGCGAAGGCCGGCGCGCCAGCCGGGCGCTGGAGCGCATTGCGGCCGAGATCCCCGGCCTGATCTACCAGTTCGTCATCCATCCGGACGGCACGACCACGATGCCGTTTGCCAGCGAGCACATCGAGACGATCTACGAGCTGACGCACGAGCAGGTGCGCCACGACGCGAGCGTGCTCGGCGATCGCCTCCACCCGGACGACGCAGCGCGTGTGCGCGAGTCCGTCCAGCGGGCGGCGGCCACGATGAGCCGCTGGCGCTGCACCTACCGCGTGCGATTGCCCAAGCGCGGTGAGCGGGCGCTGTTCGCACAGGCCATGCCCGAACGGCTGGAAGACGGCAGCATCTCCTTCTATGGCGTGGTGACGGACGTGACCGACGAGGTCCGCGAACGCGAGCAGGTCGAGTCTTTGCGCATCGAGCGCGACACCGCCGCGCGCTCGGCCGCCGCCAAGGCGGAACTGATGTCGCGCGTGAGCCATGAGCTGCGCACGCCCTTGAACGCGATCGTCGGCTTCGCCCAGCTGCTGCGGCTGCGTTTTGCCGACAGCACGGTCGAGCCGGGCCGCTCGGCACGCCACATCCACCATGCAGGCGAGCACCTGCTGTCACTGATCAACGACATGCTCGACATCTCGGCGCTGGAGGTCGGCCGGGTCGAGATGCGGCCACAGGCGATCTCGGTCAAGGACGCGATCGAACGCGCCATCGAGATGGTCACGCCGCAGGCGGCGCAGGCGCAGGTCAAGCTGCAGGTCGAGGTGTCGCCCCAGGTCGAAGGCGTGCTCGCCGACGAGCGCGCAACGCGGCAGGTGCTGGTCAACCTGCTGGCCAACGCGATCAAGTTCGGCCCGCCCGACTCGACGGTGCGCGTGAAGGCGCAGCGCGCCGCCAGCGGCGACCAGGTCGAGCTGATGGTCTGCGATGAAGGCCCCGGTGTGCTGCCGGACCAGCGCAACCGCCTGTTCGACCCCTTCGAGCGCCTGGGCACCGAAGAGCGCCACATCGGCAGCGGGCTGGGTCTGACGATCAGCCGCAAGCTGGCCCAGCTGATGGGGGGCGACATCCAGTTGCTCGATGCGCCGTGTGGTGCGTGCTTCTGCTTTGCGCTGCCTGCGGCCGAGTTGCCCCAGGACGAGATCGCCGCGACCGATTTCCAGGACCTGGACAGCACGCCGGCGCAGGGCAGCACGCAGCGCCACCTGCTCTACATCGAGGACGATCCGGTCAACGCGCTGGTGATGGAGGGCTTCATTGGCCTGGTCGACAACGTGTCGCTGCAGGTGGCCACCACCTGTGCGCAGGGGATTGAAGCAGCCCAGGGSCGGCCCGACCTGATCTTCCTCGACATGCACCTGCCCGACGGCAGCGGCTTCACGGTCATCAAGGCCTTGAAGGCCGACCCGCGCACGCGCCCGATCCCGGTGATCGCGGTCAGCGCCGATGCGATKCCCGATCAGATCGACGCAGCGATGCGCGCCGGCTTCGAGGGCTACATCACCAAGCCGGTGGACTACCGCACGCTGACCGAGACCTTGACTCGTCGGTTCGATGCGCTGTCCACCGCAGCGCTGCACGGCAAGGCGGCCTGAGGCGCCGCGACCCCTGGCTCAGCCCAGATGGACGAGCCGGTAACGGCCGCCCTTGTCGGGCACGAAGTGGGCACCCCATTCGGTGTTGAAGGCGCCGGCGCAGTAGCGCAGCACCACCTTGGGTGGCTCGATGGTGATGTAGGCCAGGTACTCTTCGTGGTCCATGCCCAGCCGGTGCGGCAGCGCGCGGGCGGCCGAGTCCATCTCGGCAACCTGAGCCAGCACGCGCTGTGCGAAAGCGATGTCGCCCGGCGGGACGACCGAGTTGCGGGCGCGCAGGTGGATCTCGAAATCCAGCCGGCCGTCGTTGATCTCGACCACCCCACGCTCGGGCCGCTGGCCGAACCGCAGGCGCTGCAGCGGCGGCTTCTTCTCGGGTGCAAAGAAGTCGATCGGCGTGCTTTTGAACAAGGCCACGTAGTCGCACGACGGCGACAGCTTGTACTTGTTCATGGCGTGCTGGCTGTCAACATGGGAACGCTCCCGCGAAAGATCGACGGTGTAGCACAACTGCCGCCCGAGGTGTCTCAGGGCCTACGCGAACTCGGGGCTAGTCATCGCAGCTCAGGCGGAAGTCGTCGTTCAGCAGATGGGGCATCACCAGCGTGCGCAGATTCGCAGCGCGGGCCTGCGCGCACATCCTGGCGCGGGCGTCGGGGTCGTCGACCCACTTCTTCTTGTATTCGATGTTGAACACCGGCTTGCCGGCTTCGGTGAAGAGCGAATAGCCGCCGCATTCCTTGTAGACGTGGCACGACTCGTTGACCGCGAAGTCGAAGCTCGCGACCAGCGCCGACAGCTGGCCGACGTCGTTCTTCAGCCCGATCTTCAGGCCGCGCGCATGCGCCTCTTTCGCGAGGAAGCGGTTGTAGTTCAGCTGGGTGCTGGGGGTCAGCGGGAAGCCGGAATCGCTGTAGGTGTACTCGTCGACGTTGTCGGTGTCGACACCGTCGCAGCCGCGTGCGACGGCGCGGTCGAAGCGCGCCTTCATGATCGCGCGCACATTGGCCGAGCGGGTGTCGACCCAGCGCTCGCCGGGCCAGCCGTCGAGGTTGCTGCCCAGGTCGGCCGGTTTGAACTGCGAATAATCGGCGCGCCAGTCTTCGGCGGTGCCGGCAGAGAAATAACAGACCACGCGCACGCCGCGGCTATGCAGCGTGTTCATCACCGCATCGGGCGTGTCGAACAGATCGATGTCGTAGACGTCGACGTCGTAGCCGGTGTTGATCTTGCCGGTCAGCTGGATCTGGTAGCTGTCGCMCACATGCGGGACCCAGGGGGAGGCCGGGCCGTGCCCGCCGGCCCAGGCGGCCACGGCCGAGCCGGCCAGACACAGGGTGGTCAGCAAGCGCTTCGATGAGCTGTGCAGGGGCATCGGTGTCTCCTCAGGTGATTCGGGTGTCGAGCGGTGTGGCGCAGAGCAGCAGGTGATTCTTGAAAGCCAGCCTGACGCGGGGCTTGGCGGCGGTGACCGTGCCGAGCGCCTGGCCATCGAACAGGTTGCGCAGTTCGTACAGCGCCGCCTTCAGGCCGCGCAGCTCGACCATGCCGTCCCACTGCGGCGCGTAGAAGGCGTAGTGCAGGCGACCGTCTTTTTCGACCACATGTGCCTCGGGCTTGTCGAAGCCGATGTCGTACAGCTCGCCGCGGTAGATGCCGGTGGGCAGCATCTGCTCGCGGTACAGCGTGATCCAGCGGCGCCACAGCGCCTCGTGCTCGGGCGTCAGCAGGAACGAGTCTTTCGGCTTCGGGTCCTCGGGCCAGGTGAACTTGGTCGACACGACCCCGCCCACGCCGACGGTGGACGCGAAATCGGCGCCGCCGTCGCTCAGCTCGACATGGTCGCCGGCATAGGCAGCGCTTGGCCCCATCAGCGCCTTCAGCGTCTTGCCCTTGTGCCGCACCTGCCATGACGACAACGGGTCCGACGCCGGCGTCTGGTTCATGAAGGGCAGGTTGTGGAAGGCGAACGACGTGCCGCAAGGGCACAGCTCGATCACCGCGTTAGGGTTGATGGCGCGCGCGGTGTCGTAGATCGCGTGGAAGAACTCGCTCAGCCGCTCGGCCGACTCTTCGGGCCGCGTATGACGGTGCGCCGGGTTGTGGCACAGCGCCACCCCGTTCAGATGCTGGCCGTCGATCTTCAGGCCTTCGAAGCCCCACTCGCCAATGACCTTGCGCACCAACGCCTGCGCGCGCTCGATCGTCTTGCCGTAGGCGGGGCAGAGGTAGAAGCTGTTCCACCAGCTGACGTTCTGCACCGCGCCGTCTTTGTCGCGCAGCAGCATGTCGCTGTGGTCGTGCAGTTCGTCGCTGCCGGGCG
>NZ_JBFUGE010000045.1:0-22300 GCF_056403075.1 Ideonella sp. P3_A4
CTTCTCTGCGATGCAGCTGTAGCCGCGCGAGGCGTCCTTGTTGCTGACAGTGCCGGAGCCGACGATCGCGCCGGCGCGCACGTTGCGCGTCTTGGCGATATGGGCGATCAGCTGGCCGAAGTGGAAGTTCATCTCCGGCCCGGCCTCGACCAGCCCGACCTTGCGGCCGTTCCAGGTCGATTGCAGCGTCAGGTGCACCCGGCCGCCCTGCCAGGCGTCGCCCAGCTCGTCGGGCGTCACGGCCACCGGGCTGAACGCGGTCGCCGGCTTGCTCTGGAAGAAGCCGAAGCCCTTGGCCAGCTCGGCCGGCACGAGGTTGCGCAGCGTCCAGTCGTTGACCAGCATCAGCAGGCGCACGCCTTCGAGCGCCTGGGCCGGTGAAGCGCCCATCGGCACGTCGCCGGTGACCACCGCGACCTCGGCCTCGAAGTCGATGCCCCAGTCAGCGTTGGTGAACAGCACGTCGTCGCAGGGGCCAAGGAAGTCGTCGCTGCCGCCCTGGTAGACCAGCGGGTCGCCAAGGAAGGATTCGGGCATCTCGGCACCGCGCGCCTTGCGCACCAGCTCGACATGGTTCAGGTAGGCCGAGCCGTCGGCCCACTGGTAGGCGCGCGGCAGCGGCGCCATGCACATCGCCGGGTCGAACGGGAAGGCGTGGCGGGCCTTGCCGTGGTTCAGCGTGGTGTACAGGTCCTGCAACTGCGGTGACAGGAAGTTCCAGTCGTCCAGCACCTGCTGCAGCCGGGTGGCGATGCCGTTGGCGTAGTGGGCGGTGGCGAGGTCACGCGAGACGACGACCAGCTGGCCGTCGCGCGAACCGTCCTTGTAGGTGGCGAGCTTCATGAACGTGGGCGCGGTGGGCCGCCAGGCAGAGGCGGCCGGAGTTGATGGCACCATTGTCCGATGCCCTGGCCTGCCTTCACCTTCCCTGCCCCGACGCAACTGCCCGCGCGCGCGCCGGCGGTGAACTGGCGCCGACGCGGCCAGGCCAGCGCGGTGCTGCTGTTGGTGCTGCTGGGCCATGGCTGGCTGATCGGCCCGGTGCATCAGCCGATGGGCCGCGCGCCCGAGCACACGCCGGCGATCCAGCTGGTGACCTTGCCGCCGGCCGAGGCGCCGCAGCTGTCGTCCCAGGTGGCGGCCCCCCCCGTCGACACAGCACCGCCCGCCCCACCGCCGTCCGCCGAAACACCACCGTCACCGACCACGTCCGAGCCCGCCGTGCCGCCGGACACGCCGCGGCGGCCGCCCGACGCGCCGATCGACTGGACCGCCAGCCCGCGGTCGCTAGAAGCGGTGGCAGGAACGGGGCCGACACCAGTCGACGACGCAGCTTCGGCGCCCAGCGCACCGGTGCAGGGCACCGTCGCCAGCGCGCAAGACAGCGACGACGGCGGCGGCCGGCCGCCGATCTACACCACGCAGCGGCCGGAGCAGTCGTTCAAGCTCGACTACCGTATCGAACGCGGTGACGACGCGGGCAAGGGCCAACTCAGCTACGAGCTGCGGACAGGCGGTGTCTTCAACGTTCGCTTTTCCGGCGAGGTCAACGGCAAGGCGGTGGTGGATTGGGTCTCGCGAGGCTTCTTCAATACCGCCGGCTTTGCGCCGCAGCGCATGGTCGAGCGCCACCGGGGTGTCGAGACGCGGGCGGTCAACTTCCAGCGCGAAGAGGGGGTGATCACCTTCTCCAGCTCCAGCCGTGCGTTCGCGCTTTACCCGGGTGCGCAGGACCGCACCAGCGTGCTGCTGCAGCTGGTCGCGATCGCGCAGGCCGAGCCCGGCGGGCTGCGCGCCGGTCAGCGCATCCGGATGCAGGTGGCGGGGTTGCGTGGCGCCGTCGACGAATGGAGCTTCGACGTGGTCGGCGACGAGYGGGTCGAGCCGAACGGCACGCCGATCCCGGTCGTGCACCTGCAGCGCGAACCGACGCAGCCCTACGACCAGCGTGTCGAGCTGTGGCTGGCGCGCGAGGCAGGTCACCTGCCGGTGGGCCTGCGCTTCACCCAGGTGCCCGGGCGCGGCAGCGAGGCCTACTGGCTGACCAGCCCGCTGCCGGCGGTGGCGCCAGCTTCGGCTGCCAGCGCGGGCCGTCCGTAAGCCTGGCCCAGCCCTTGAATCCGGCCGAGGTGTCTCCATTTGCCTGGCATGGGGTCTGCTTGGCCCTGCGCAGCACAAGGAGCCCCGCATGAACCTGGTCTACAACTCCGACAGCTACGCCGTGGTGCAGATCTCGCTCGATCAGGCTGACGGCACGCCCGGCGATGGCGAAGGGGCGTCGACCCACCACGCCGAAGTGCTGCGCGGCGGTTACGAGATCGTCGACAAGACGGCCAAGAAAGGCATCTTCATCGACGGCGCCCTGGCGCAACGCTTCCGCGAAGGCGTGCAGGCGCTGGCCGAAGAGCACGAACCCAGCACCGAAGAGATCGACGACTACATCGCCGGCTACACCCAGCTTGCGCAGCAGCCGCTGACCCTGCACTGATCGGCCGCGGCGTAGATCGCGAAACCGTCTCTCATGGTCAGGGCGCGCCATTTGTGCGCTGAGGCCAATCAAGGCGTACGGGCCGAGCGACGGGCCGCTCCCTAGCCGGCCCGATCCCCTCGGGGGGTCGGCCGTTGTACTCGTCGGCCGAGGGGTGCCATTTCCCGGGGCTTGCCCTCGCGCGACGGCTGCGCCAAGATCGGCGCCACTTCGACGGCGTCGGTGCGCCCTGCGCCCAGCCGCCGCCGGTGGAGGAGACGAAGTGGTCAAGCGTCTAGCCGATGCGCGCGTGGTGCTGTCGCCCGGCCTGGCCGAAGCGCCAGTGCTGGACCGGCTGTGCACGCATTTCGTGCTGACCCTGACGCTGGCCCAGGCCGGCCGGCTGAACCTGCGGCGCGACTGGGGCGGCCTGATCGGCCTGACCGGGCGCCACCTGGTCTGGCCCCTGCCGGTGCTGCACCGCCTGCGCGCCTTCCTGCAGCGCCGTTGCGGCGCCAACGAGCACTGGGCCGGCCACGAGCGCCTGACCGACGACGGCTTCATCGAGCGCCACGGCGCCTGGCACGGCCCGTACGAAGAAGGCTCGCTGTTTTTCTACATCGACGAGTACATCAAGGACGCGCCGAAAGACCTGCTGGCGATGCTGAACGCGACCGCTGATTGGCTGGAACGCGACCTGAAGAAACACGCCACGCTGGTCGAGAAGAACATCGACGCGCTGGGCCAGCTGCTGCAGCTGAACCCGGCCGAGCGCGCGCTGCTGCTGTACGGCACCTTGGCGCGCTACCAACGCGAGCTGCGCGGACTGCTGGTCGAGTTCAAGGTCTCGAACGCGCAGGAGGCGTTCGCGATGCTGGCGCGGGTGGCGCGGGTCGACGAACGCGAGGTGGCCGAGGCATTGCGCGCCGGCTCGCGGCTCGAGCGCATCGGCATGGTCGAGAACCTGATCTCGGAACACAACATCACCGACCTGGCCGACCTGATGAAAGTCAGCGAGCAGCTGCCGCCGGTGCTAATGCGCGAGTACCGCGACCCGAGCGACCTGATGGCGGTGTTCACGCGGCCGGCACCGCRCACCGAGCTGGTCACCGGCGATTTCGAATTCGTCGCCGAAGAGGTGCAAGTGCTGTGCGCGCTGCTGCGCAACGCGGTCGAGCGCAAGGCCGCCGGCGTCAACGTGCTGCTTTACGGTCCCCCCGGCACCGGCAAGACCGAGTTGGCCAAGGTCTGCGCCGAAGCGGCGGGGCTGGAGCTTTACGAAGTCGAGTACGCCGACCGCGACGGCAACTCGCTGACCGGCCGCGACCGCTACCGCTCGCTGCAGATCAGCCAGGTCTTTCTCAAGGGCGGTGCCCATGTCGCACTGCTCTTCGATGAGGTCGAGGACGTGTTCCCGGCAATCCCCAGCGACACCGCGCAGCTGATGGCGCGGCTGGATGCCGGTGACGGGGCCTCGTCGGCGAGTGTGAGCGGCAAGGCCTGGGTCAACCAAATCCTCGAAGCCAACCCGGTGCCAGTGATCTGGATCACCAACCGCATCGAGCAGATCGACCCGGCGTTCCGGCGTCGCTTCCAGTACCACCTGGAGCTGAAGTCGCCACCGCCGGGCGCGCGCGAGGCACTGGTGGCGCGCGCGCTGGCCGGCTCGGTGGTCAGCGAAGGTTTTGCTGCGCGGCTGTCGAGCCGGCGCGGGCTGACACCGGCGCAGATCCGCACCGCTGTGCGTTTTGCCGAGCTGGCCGGCCAGCCGGGCGAGGTCGAGGGCCTGATCGAGCGCCAGCTGGCGCATGCCGACCTGGCGCTGGGCAGCCTGAGCCACCGCGAGCGCGGCGCGCGGCCGAGCGTGACCCACTACGACCTCAGCCTGCTGAACGTCGAGTCGCGCTTCGGCGTGCCGCAGATCGTTGCCGCGCTGCAGCGCCGGCCGCATGGCGCGCTGTGCTTCTTCGGCCCGCCCGGCACCGGCAAATCGGCGCTGGCCGAGCACATCGCCACCAGCCTCGGCCGGACGCTGCTGGTACGCCAGGCCAGCGACATCATGAGCAAGTTCGTCGGCGAGACCGAGGCCAACATGGCCCGGATGTTCGACGAGGCCGCGACCGAGGAGGCGGTGCTGCTGCTCGACGAAGCCGACAGCTTCCTGCGCAGCCGCCGCTACGCCGAGCGCCACTACGAGGTCAGCGAGGTCAACGAGATGCTGCAGGGCATGGAGCGCTTCCCCGGCGTCTTCATCTGCACGACCAACCTGTTCGAGGACCTGGACGAGGCGGCGCTGCGCCGCTTCACCTTCAAGATCCGCTTCAAGGCGATGCAGCTGGTGCAGCGGGTTGCGATGTTCGTCGCCGAGGCACTCGGCGGCAACGCCGACAGTCTGAGCGGCGAGCAGCGCCAGCGCCTCGCTGCCCTGGACGAGCTGGCGCCGGGCGACTTTGCCGCGGTGCAGCGTCAGGTCGACGTGCTCGGCGCGCCGTTTACACCGGATGAATTCCTGGCCCAGCTGGAAAGCGAGCACAGGGTGAAACCCGAGGTACGGCACCGAAGAGCGGTGGGATTCACGCAAACTCCATGATTGTTCGGGCGCCGGCATGGCGCTACGAGCAAGCGGGCCCAATAATGCCCGCGCCCTGCCGCCCACCCCCGCGTATTTGCCCACCGCATGCCCGTGCCGTCCGCCGCCGAACTGGTCAACACCCTTGCCGCTCCCGAGCTGCACGGCCCGACCATTGCCGGCGCCGCGCTGCTGGCCGGTTTGATGTTCGGCCTGGTCGGCCACGGGCTGCGCAAGATCCGTTCGACCGACACCGTCACGGCGCTCGGCTGGTGGGGCGCCGCTTCGGTGGCCGGTGGCGCAGGCCTGTGGGCGCTGCACTACTTCGCGCTGACCGGGCTGGGTTTGCCGTGGGAAACGCATTTCCGCGGCTGGCAGATGGCCGGCAGCGGCCTGGCCGCCACGCTGGGCCTGGCTGCGGTGCTGGCCACCGCCCGCCTGCGCTGGAGCGACACCGCACGCCAGGTGCTGCAGGGCCTGGGGTTGGGGGCGCTGTGGGCAATGGTGCAGAGCCTGTCGGTCGCCAGCCTGGCCGAGCCACCCATGGCCAGCGTTGCCGGGCCGGGCTGGCCCTTGATGGCGCTGGCCGGCATTGCTGCTGCCGCGGCCGCCGCGCTGGGCCTGGCTTTCAGTCCGCGCTGGTCGGCGTTGGGGCCCTTCGGCCTGCGGCTGTTCCTGGGTGCCACCGGTTTTGCGCTGGCCTCCGGCTTGGCCCAGGCCTTGACGCTCGGCAGCCTCGGCTTCGTCGAAACCTCGCGCCCGGGCGGCGTGTTGCTGGTCGCCGTCGACGCCTTGCAGTGGGCCTGCGCCGCTGGCGCGCTGGCCTTGCTGCTGGGCCTGTTCGGGGTGCTGATCGACTCGCGCGCTTCGCACCGCAACCGCGCGCTGGCCTCGTCGCTGAGCGATGCCAACCGCCGGCTGCGCGAACAGGCGCTGACCGACCCGCTGACCAAGCTGCCGAACCGCTTGCTGTTCGAAGAGCGGCTGGCCAATGCGTTGGAGCTGGTCGACGACCCCTCCGCGCCGGCCGGCGGCACGCTGGCGGTGATGTTCATCGACCTGGACGGCTTCAAGCCGGTCAACGATTCGTTCGGCCACAGCGCCGGCGACGCGGTGCTGCGCGAGATCGGCCGCCGGCTGCAAAGCCTGGCCCGCCAGTCGGACGTGGTCGCCCGGGTCGGCGGTGATGAATTCCTGCTGCTGGCCGAGCGGCCCGGCACGCCGGCCGGCGCCGGCCACCTGGCGCAGCGGGTGCTGCAATGCCTGGCCCAGCCCTGCAAGCTTCCCAACGGCGCCGAGGTGCGGCTGTCGGGCTCGGTGGGCATCGTGATGTACCCCGAGCACGGCCCGTCGCAAAAGCTGCTGGCCCGTGCCGATGCGGCGATGTACGCCGCCAAGCGTGCCGGTGGCTCGGGCTTCGCGATCTTCGAGCCCAGCATGGAACAGGACAGCCGCGCCCAGCTGGAACTGCAGCACGAGCTGCGCGGCGCGATCGAACGCGCCGAGCTGGTGCTGTACTACCAACCCAAGATCGACGGCCGCTCGGGCCAGATCACCGGCGTCGAGGCGCTGGTGCGCTGGCAGCATCCGACCAAGGGCGTGATCTCGCCGGGGGTCTTCATCCCGATCGCCGAACGCTTCGGCCTGATCAGCGCGCTGGGCCAGTGGGTCATCGACGAGGCCTGCCGCCAGCTGCGGGTCTGGCTCGACCAGGGCCTGCGCATGCGGGTGTCGATCAACATGTCAGCCCACCAGCTGCGGCAGGAGAACCTGGTCCAGCGCATCCGCCGCTCGCTGCACGCGCACACGGTGGACCCGGCGCTGCTGACGATCGAGATCATCGAATCGGTGCTGATGGAAGACGCGGCGGTGCAGGCCTTTGCCGGCCTGGCGCAGCTGGGCGTCACGTTGTCGATCGACGACTTCGGCATCGGCTACTGCAACTTCGCGCTGCTGCGCAAGTTGCCGGTGACCCAGCTCAAGGTCGACCGCAGCCTGTTCACCGACATCCAGCACAGCTCGGACGCGCTGGCGGTCGTCGACGCGATCGTCAAGATGGCCCACGCGCTGGGCCTGCGCGTCGTGGCCGAGGGCGTCGAGACCGACGCCCAGCGCGACATGCTGCTCGCGCTGCGCTGCGATGAACTGCAGGGTTATCTGTTCGCCAAGCCGATGTCGGCCGAACGGCTGACGCTGTGGGCGATGGGTGACGAAGGCGTGCACATGGCCGACTTCCGGCCATCGATCTACGCCGCGGCACCGCAGACACTGCAATAACGCGTCACCTGAACGCCCCCGGCCTGCCGGCTGGGGCGGCACGAACGCTAACGATCAGGCTGGCTGCAGCGCCGATGTCACCTCGGGTGCCGGCAACGCTGCGGCGTCGGACTCGGCCGAGATCGACTCCGTCACGGCCGTGGGTTTCGCCTTGGCGCTTGTCTTGGCGGTGCGGCTCTTGCGCGGCTTGGTGGCTTTCGGCGGGAGCGCCTCTTCGGCCACGGCCTCCACAGCCGCGGTGGCCACCACTTCAGCCACGGCAGCCACCTCGATCACTTCAGGCTTGACCTTCTTGGCCCGTTGCTTGGTGCCTTTGGGCGACTTGGCCTTCAGCTCGGCCCGGGCAGCCAGGTAAGCCTGGGCTTCTTCTTCGCTCATGCCGAGCGTGGCAAAGACCTGGGCCACCTCGGCCAGCGAGGTGCTGTTGGTGAAGGTTCGGATCATGTGGCCGCGACGGCCGCCGAACATCAACTCGATGCGTCGGGCCCGGTGGCTGTACAGCAGCGCGTAGCGCTGCAGGCCGACGCGAAACCAGATGACGTTGCCGCCGGCGCCGTCTTTCTCGCTGACCCTGACGTGGGCCCCTGCGTTCTTGCGCCACAGGATGCCGCCAGCAATTGCCAGCAATACTTCGTTGACTTCGCCGGCGTGGTGATCCGAACGCTCGAATACGCCCAACAAATGCTCTTGCAGCTCGTCCACGCTCTTCAAAGCGATCGCCATCGACATCCCCCTGAGTGCATTGGCTCCTGACCGCTTGGCTCATGGCCCGCGGCAGGCACGTCGTCTGCCCGACTTTGCAGGTGTTACGTACGAGGCCAACACCCCTAGATTGAAGGGGAACTTAGGCGCGGCGCTTGCTCACTGCAGCCGCGAGCTGGCGCAGCACAGGTTCGGTGTCGGTCCAGCCAAGGCAAGCATCAGTGATCGACACGCCGTGCTTCAGCGATTGGCCAGGCACCAGGTCTTGCCGGCCGTCTTGCAGATGGCTTTCGACCATCACGCCGGTGATGCGCCGCTCGCCGCGGGCGATCTGCGCTGCAACGTCCGCGCCGACCTCGATCTGCTTGCGGTGCTGCTTGCTCGAGTTGGCGTGCGAGAAGTCGACCATCACTTGTTCGCGCTGGCCCGACGCACGCAGCACCGCACAAGCAGCTTCGACATCGGCCGCGCTGTAGTTCGGCTGCTTGCCGCCACGCAGGATCACGTGGCAGTCGGCGTTGCCACGGGTTTCGAAGATCGCCGCCTGGCCCATCTTGGTCATGCCCATGAAGGCATGCGAGGCGGACGCAGCCACCACTGCATCAGCTGCGACCTTGACGCCACCGTCGGTGCCGTTCTTGAAGCCGACCGGGCAGCTCAGGCCCGAGGCGAGCTGACGGTGACTCTGGCTTTCTGTGGTGCGAGCGCCAATCGCGCCCCAGGACACCAGATCGGCGATGTATTGCGGGCTCAGCAGGTCGAGGAATTCGGTGCCGGCCGGCAGGCCCAGCGCGGCCACGTCCAACAGCAATGCGCGGGCACGGCGCAGTCCTTCGTTGATGCGGAAGCTGCCGTCCAGCCGTGGGTCGTTGATGTAGCCTTTCCAGCCAACTGTCGTGCGCGGCTTTTCGAAGTAGACGCGCATCACCACCAGCAGCTCACCGCGCAACTCTTCGGCCAGCACCTTCAGGCGCTTTGCATACTCGATCGCCTGGTCGTGGTCGTGGATCGAACACGGGCCGACGACGGCGATCAAGCGATCGTCGCGGCCGCTGAGCACATCCGCCAGCTCGCGGCGCGCGTTTTCCACCAGGGCTTGCGCAGCCTCGGGCATCGGCATTTCGTCTTGCAGCAGCGCCGGCGAAATCAACGGCCGCACCGCGCCGATGCGCACGTCGTCGACACGGGTGGAATCATGGGTGGCCAGCGCATTGGCGGGCGGCATGCCGGAGGCGCCACCAACCTCGTGGTCGTGTTGCCAGTCGTCGGGTCGGTTCACGGTCTCACTCCTTGCAGCCAGGTTCGATGCTGAGGGTTTCCCAGCTGGACATCGGATTATCGGCGCCATGGGACACTGGCCAGCCCTTCACCTTTGGAGTGCAAACGATGGTGCTCGAACACGCCGACATCCGCATCGCCCCCGGCCAACAGGCGGCTTTCGAAGAGGCGATCCAGCGCGGGCTGAAGACGGTGATTTCGCGCGCGAAGGGGTTTCGGGGTGCTCAGGTACAGCGAAGTGTCGAGAGCGCCGAGCGCTACCTGCTGTTGATCCATTGGGACACGCTGGAAGACCACACGGTCGGCTTTCGCCAGGGCCCGTTGTTCGCCGAATGGCGAGCGATCGTCGGGCCGTTCTTTGCGGTGCCGCCGGTGGTCGAGCACTTTGAGCTGGCGGTCGACGTTCGCGGCTGAATTTGTCCTGCGGCGCGTGTGCCGGCCGGGTTGGGGGTACCACGCGGCCTCACGTTAAACGCTCACCCGCGCGGTATCCCCAACCCGGCAATCCACCGTGGCAGCGTGCGCCGCGCCAACACAGGAAGACGAACGCCTTGGTGTCGCGCCACGTATCAACGCAAGAAGGCGGGCTTGACTGGGCGAGCGTCTAACGATCGACCAGGCGAGTCCGCCTTCTTGCGCGTGCAGCCCGCCATCAGCGGGCCACTCATTTACTGCTTGACCGCCTCAACCTGGATGATCAGCTTGACCGCGTCCGGGAAGCCCCAGTCCAGGCCATAGCTGACGCCATATTGGCTGCGGGTGATGGTGGTTTCGAAGTCGCCGCCGCAAACCTCACGCTTGAGCATCGGGCTTTGGTAGCAGTTGAAGTTGCTGGCCTTCAGCGTGACCGGGTTGGTCTTGCCGGCCAGTGTCAGCGTGCCCGCCACTTCAGTGACCTTGTCGCCATTGAAGCTGAACTTGTCGCCGACGAACTTGGCGGTCGGGAAGGCTTCCGTCTTCAGGATCTCGGCGCTCTTCAGGTGCTTGTCGAACGGCGCGTTGCCGGTGTTGATCGAGGTGGTGTCGATCGTGATCTCGACTTTGCCGGTCTTGGCGGCGCGGTCGAGCTGAACCGTGCCTTCCTTCTTGTCGAAACGGCCGCGGTTGGTCGAGGTGCCGAAGTGGGTGATCTCGAAGGTTGCGTAAGTGTGCGACGGGTCGATCGCGTAGCTGGCGGCCTGCGCTTGAACGCCTTGGGCCATCAGCACCATCAGGGCGCCGGCGGCGGCGATCAGCGAATTCTTGTGGTTCATGCGGAAATCTCCAGGGAACGGGGTTGGAAAAGAGAGGAGGTGCAGTGGGTCAGAGCGGAGCCACGCCGGTCACGGCGAGCTTGAACTTCACCTGCACATCGTTGGCGACCATCGAGGTGTCGGCCCATTCGCCTTCACCGATCTTGAAATCGAGCCGCTTGATCAGGAACGCGCCGGTCGCGGTGGTCGTGCCACCGGCTTGGGCCAGCGCGACCGGCACCACCACGTCCTTGACGTTGCCCTTGATCGTCAGCTTGCCGGCGACTTCGAACTTGCCACCGCCCAGTGCCTTCATGCTGCTGGACTGGAACGTGGCCTGCGGGAACTTCGCAGCGTTGAACCACGCGGCCTTGGGCACTTCGGCGTCGGTCTCGGGTGAGCCGAAGCCGGCGCTGCCGGTGTCGATCGTGAAGCTGACGCTGCCGGCCTCTGGCTTCTTCGGGTCGAAGCTGATGTTGGCATCCCACTTGCGGAACTTGCCGTCGACAGGCACGCCCATCTGCTTGGAAGTGAAGCTGATCTCGCTTTGCGCCGGGACGACTTTTTGCGCCTGGGCCAGTGCGAGCGAACTGCCCAGCAGCAAGGTGGCGGTGAGTGCAATGGAACGGGTCAGTGCAGGCATGGGGTCAACCTTCGAAGAAAACGATTCAAAAAAGTTCAGCGGCCGGGGCGCATGCGGTGCAGCAGGCCGTCGCGGTCGACGAAGTGGTGCTTCAGCGCCGCACCGATGTGCATCAGCACCAATACGCCTAGCGTCCAGGCCAGCACCTCGTGGCGCTCCTTCATCACCTCGGCCAGGGCCTTGTCGGGCGAGACGAAATCGGGCAGCGGGATCACGCCGAACCAGACCACCGGGAAGCCGGCCGCCGAGCTGTAGGCCCAGCCGGCCAGCGGCACCAGGAAGAACAGTGCATACAGCGCCCAGTGCGTTAGGTGGGCCATGCGCTGCTGCCAGCGCGGGCCGGGCACATCGGGCGGCGGGCGGTGCGTCAAACGCCACAGCAGACGCAGGGCCGACAGCGCCAGGATCGTGATGCCGGCCCATTTGTGCCAGTTGAAGAGTTTCAGCCGCGTCGGCGACATCGACAGGTCGCTCATGTACCAGCCGACGCTGAAGCTGACGCTGATCATCAACGCCAGCAGCCAGTGAAAGCCGATGGCCACGCCGGTGTAGCGCTGGCGGGTCGAAGGGGTGGCGGTGGTGTTCATCGTGGTCGCAAGTGTGGCGAGGCCGAACCGGCCAGCGGTTCAGCACGATTGAGGCGGCATTTCAGTTTTGCTGAATGAGGAATCGGCCGCCGAGGGATCACGGGGGCGGCGGGTCGAACCGTGCAGCGCGTTCAGGCGCCACCAGCAAGGCGCCGAACGCGGCCGCCAAGGGCTGTGCTTCCCCCGCCGGCAGCAGTTGGTGCCGCAAAGCGAAGTCCAAGGTTGCAAGTGCCGCGTCGGTGGTCATTTCACCGTCGGCAGCGCGTTGCAAGGCGTTGGCGATCGGTAACAGCTGGTGCTCGGCGACCTCACCGTCCTGGTTCTGCGGCACCCGGCCTGGCGGCAGGCCCAAGTCGTAGACGAACAACCACTCGTGCTGCCAGCCTTCGGGGATGTCGCAGGCCAGCTCGATCACGCGGCCGGCCGTCAAGCCGCCCAGCTCGTGCGGGTGCAGGCCGGCTTCTTCCCAGGCTTCGCGGCAGACCGCCTGGCGTGGCGTCTGGCCGTGCGGCACGCCGGAGCCGACCAGGTTGTCGAGCCGGCCGGGGTCGGTCGGCTTGTTCCAGGCACGACGCGCGATCCACAGCTGCGCCGGTCGCCCACTGGCGTCGGCGACATAACCGTTGATGTGAGCGCCAAGCGTCTGCGCGCCCCAGAAACGCGACGAGGCGCGCTCGATCACTGCAGCCAAGGCACCGTCTTCATTCCACAGCGCAAAAGGCTCGTCGCGCCAGGCACGGATCAGGCCCTCGGCACGCAGCGCGGCGTTGACCTCGGCGAAGACAACCTCGCGCTCGGTGGACGGCACGTTCATGACCCACGCGCCATCGGTCGCCTGGTGGAACCACTGCGGCCAGACTGAGAGCGCGAGCGCGCCCGCGGCGTCGATCGAGCCCGTGCGCCGGCCGTCGATCAAGAACGGCGCTCGTGGGCCACGCTCGCTGCGGCGAGCGGCTGCCAGGCAGTCCCAGGTGTTCATCGGTTGGCCGCCCACAAATTCAGCGCCAGGCCGGCCATCACCAGGCCGGCGGCGCCCAGCTTCCAGGCCGGCAAGGCCTCGCCAAACACGATGGCCGAAGCGCCCATGCCGAACACCGGCACCAGCAACGCGGCCGGCGTGACCGTGGCGGGCGGATGGCGCGCAAGCAGCCAGTTCCACGCGCCGTAGCCGAACAAGGTATTGCCCACCGCCTGCCACGCGACAGTGGCCCAGGCCGCGGCGCTGGCGGCGCTCGCCACCGTCACCAGGTGCTCGGCGCCGCCTTCGAAAACGATGGTCATCAACAGCAGCGGCGGCAAAGCGAACAGGCTGGACCAGACCATGAAGCCCAGTGCATCCACCTTGCCGGCACCGCGCGCCACCAGGTTGGCAAGCGACCAGCAGAACGCTGCCGACAGCACCAGGCCCATGCCGAGCAGACTGATGCCGGCGCCCCCCAGGTGGGCCTGCCAGCCGATCCAGCCGATGCCGGTCAGCGCCAACCCGAAAGCGCCGAGTTGCAGCGGCTTGACCCGCTGGCCGGCCATCACGATCGTGAAGAAGACCTGGGCCTGCACCACCAGCGACGCCAGGCCGGGCGAAATGTCGGCCTTCATCGCGAGGAACAGCAGGCCGAACTGGCCGGCGCCGAGCAGCACGCCAAAGGCCACCAGACGCCACCACGGCGTGGCCGGCCGACGGATGAACAGCATGAAGGGCAAGGACGACAGACCGAAGCGCAACGTCGCCAGCAGGAACGGCGGCAGCTCGGCCAGCCCCCACTTGATGACCACGAAGTTGGTGCCCCAGACGGCCACAACGGCCAGGGCGAGCGCAAGGTGGGTGAAGGGCATGGGGCGGCAGTGTAGGCAGACGCACCAGCCCGCGCTGGCCGCGGGGCATCCTCCACAATCCGACCGATGAGCACCTCCTTGTTGAGAATGACCGATGAGGCTTTTGCGCGCTTCAACGAAGCCGCGATCGCCGACTATGCCGACGAAAACGTGGCCTCGGGCCGGTGGCCAACAGAAGGCGCATTGGAGCGCTCGCGGCAAGAGCACGAGCGCCTGCTGCCGCAAGGCCTGGCCACGCCGAACCAGCACCTGTTCACGATCCGCGACGATGCGCTGGACGCCGAGGTCGGCGTGCTGTGGCTGTCGGTGACCGAGCATCCGGGCAGCCGCTCCGGCTTCATCTACGACGTGGCGATCGACCCGCCGCATCGCCGGCGCGGCCATGCCCGGGCGGCCTTTGTCGCGCTGGAAGCGGTGGCGCGTGAGCTGGGGCTGGACGACATCGGCCTGCATGTCTTTGCCCACAACGAAGCTGCCCAGGCGCTGTACCGCGCGCTGGGCTACCAGACGACGGGCATCAACATGCGCAAGCGCATCACGCCATGACGCGCGCGTGGCGGCTGGGCCCGGGCGACCGCGAAGTCGCGCGCGAGCTGTTCGGAACGATGGCCGATGTCTTCGGCGAGCCGCATCAAGGCCGTGACGACGCAGCGCTCGACGAGCTGCTGGCCGGCCCGGACTTCTGGGCGCTGGCCGCGGCGGACGATGCTGGCCGGTTGCTCGGTGGCCTGACCGCCCACTGCCTGCCAATGACCCACCAGCCCGACTCGGCGCTGTTCATCTACGACATTGCAGTACGACCGGACTCGCAGCGCCAAGGCGCCGGCCGGGCGCTCGTGGCCATGCTGCGAACGCTGGCTGCGCAGCAAGGCATCACCGATGTCTTCGTCGCCGCTGACAACGAAGACCAGCACGCGCTGGACTTCTACCGCGCCCTCGGCGGCAAGGCCACCGCGGTCACGATGTTCGACTTCGGCGGCGGCTGAACCACAGCGTCAGATCGTCATCGGGTCGACATCGACCGCCCAGCGCACGATGCCCTTGTGCTGCGCACGCAGTGCCGGCAAGCCCGCGACCCAGTGCGCCAGCAGACGCTGCAGCGCGGCGCGCGAGCCGGACTCGACCAGCATCTGGCGCCGCTCGTGCCCAGCCACGCGAGCCACATGCGGCGGCACCGGCGCATACAGGCTGATCTGCTCGGCCAAGCCTAGCTCGCCGGCCAGCGCCTGCGCCTCATCACGCGCGGCGCGCAGGAAACCTTCGGCCACCGCCGCGTCTCGCGCTTCGGCGCGCAGCAGGGCCAGGTGAGAAAACGGTGGTAGGCCAGCCATCTCGCGCTCGCGCAACTGGCTGCCAGCGAAGCGCGTGTAGTCGTGAGCCTTCAGCGCCGCGAACAGTGGATGGCTCGGGTTGGCGGTCTGGACCCACATCTCGCTTTGCTTCGCGACCTCGGCCGCGCGGCCAGCGCGGCCAGCCGCCTGCATCAGCGTCGCGAACAGACGCTCGGGTGCGCGGAAGTCGGCAGTGAACAGCGCGCCATCGGGGTCGACCGCGGCCACCAGCGTGACGCGGCGAAAGTCGTGGCCCTTGGTGACCATCTGCGTGCCGACCAGCACGTCGACTTCACCGGCGTGCACCGCCGCCAACTGCTGCTCCAGCGTGCCCTTCAATCGTGTCGTGTCTGCATCGATGCGTGCGACACGAGCGTTAGGCAACAACGCGCTGACCTGCTCTTCGAGCTTCTCGGTGCCACGGCCGACCGGCTGGATGTCCAGGTTGCCGCACTCGGGGCAGGCGCGCGGCACCCGCTCGGTGAAGGCGCAGTGGTGGCAGCGCAGCGTGCGGTCGAGCTTGTGGAAGACACGCCAGGCGCTGCAGTGCGGGCAGGCGCTTTTCCAGTCGCAGGCGGTGCAATGCAGCACCGGCGCAAAGCCGCGCCGGTTCAGGAACAGCAGGCTTTGCTCGCCCCGCGCGACACGGGCCTCTACCGCCGCCCTCAAGGCCGGCGCCAAGACCATCGGCGGCTCGCCGGGCCCCGGGCGCACCTGTTGCGTCATGTCGATCACCTGCACGCTGGGCAGCGGGCCCTGCCCCACGCGCTCGGCCATCGTCAACAGGCGGTAGCGGCCGGTCTGCGCGTGGTGCCAGCTTTCGAGCGACGGCGTGGCCGAGCCGAGCACGACCGGTGCGTTCTCGAGCCGGCCGCGGTAAACGGCCAGGTCGCGCGCCGAGTAACGCGCGCCGTCTTGCTGCTTGTAGCTCGGGTCGTGTTCTTCGTCGACGACGATCAGGCCCAGCCGTGGCAGCGGGCAGAAGATGGCCAGCCGCGTGCCCAGCACCAGCTCGGCCTGGCCGCGGTGCGCCGCCAGCCAGTTCGCCAGCCGCTGCGCCGGCGTCAACGCGCTGTGCAGCGACACCAGCCGGCGGCCCGGGAAGCGCGCGGCGAAACGCTCTTCCAGCTGCGGCGTCAGGTTGATCTCGGGCACCAGCACCAGCGCCTGCTTGCCGGCGGCCAGGGCGGCCTCGGCCAGGCGCAGATAGACCTCGGTCTTGCCGCTGCCGGTGACGCCGTGCAGCAGGTGGCAAGCTGGTTCGGCCGATTCGAGAGTGGCCAACACCGCGGCCTGTTCGGTGGTCAACACAGGACGCACCGGCGCCGGCGCGGGTGCAGCCTCGGCCACCGCCTTGGCGAGCCGCTTGTCCTGCAGCCGCATGCGCTTGGCGAGGCCCGCATCGTCGAGCTTGCGCAGCTCGGGCGGCAGCACCGCCAGCGCCACCTCGCCGACCGCGCGCTGGTAGTAACGGGCGCTGAATTCCACGAGCCGGCACCAGGCGCTGGGCAGCGGCGGCAGGCTTCCTAGCACTTCGGCGATCGGCTTGAGGGCAAAGCCTTCAGCGTCGTCTTGGTCTTTCGCGTCGGGCGCCGAAGACCTTTCCGGCCCCGGCCAGACGATACCGGGAACGTCGCGCCGGCCCAAAGGCACACGCACCAGCGTGCCCGGCGCGAGCGGTTGCTCACTCTCGTAGTCCAGTGTGTCGCCCAGGCCCGCATGGGCCGGGGTTTCGACCGCCACCCGAAGCCGATTCATGCGACGCCGGCCGTTTGCCTGCTCAATCGACACGTATCTAAGAGCAACAGATCAACAGTGGCGCTTAAGTTCATGATTCAAAAGACCTTTCAGACTTGCCCACCGTTCCTGTGGATAACATTGTGGGAAAGCTGCGGTCGGGCGTGCTAAATGCTTGATGCGCCATGCACCGGCTTGGGTTGCCCGTTTCTGAGGCAGGTCCTAAAAATTCTTTCTAATCAAACACTTGCCACGAATCGCCGCGATTTTGATGGTTTTATGACGCGACCCATAGCGGTGATCTGTCGCACCCTGGGTTTTGGGGATAAGTCAAGCCCTTAGCGGACACTCACCCGGTGAAACCCCCATACCACATCACAAGGGCGCAGGCGTATGGGAGCGTTTCCGCAACAGCCGCGAGTGGCTGTGAACCGCCTCAACCAGCGCCGATACGTGCTCCGGCGGGGTGTATTGGCTGATGCCATGGCCGAGGTTGAAGACGTGGCCGTCCCAAGTCCCATCGGCGCGCTGCGGCGGGCCGAAGTTGTCGAGCACGCGCCGGGCTTCTGTCGCCACCACCTCGGGCGGCGCGAACAGCACGTTCGGGTCCAGATTGCCCTGCAAGGCCACCTGATGGCCCACCCGTGCGCGCGCCTGGCTCAGATTGACCGTCCAGTCCAGGCCCACCACGTCGGCGCCGCTGGCGGCGATTTCATCCAGCCACAGGCCGCCGCCTTTGGTGAAGACGATGGCCGGGATGCGCTGGCCCTCGTGTTCGCGCTTCAGCTGCGCCAACACCCGCTTTGTGTAGGCAAGCGAGAACTGTTGGAACGCGCCATCGGCCAGCACGCCGCCCCAGCTGTCAAAGACCATCACGGCCTGCGCGCCAGCGTCGATCTGCGCGTTCAGGTAGGCGGCCACCGCGTCGGCGTTGACGGCCAGGATGTGGTGCATCAGGTCGGGCCGGCTGTACAGCAGACCCTTGACCAGGCGGTAGTCGTCGGAGCCTGCCCCTTCAACCATGTAGCAGGCCAGCGTCCACGGGCTGCCGGAGAAGCCGATCAGCGGCACGCGGCCGTTCAATGCACGGCGGATCGACGTAACCGCGTCGAAGACGTACTGCAACTTGCCCAAGTCCGGCGCCACCAGTGCCCGGATCGCGGTTTCTTCGCGCAGCGGGTGGGCGAAGCGCGGGCCTTCGCCTTGCGCAAAGCTCAAGCCCAGGCCCATCGCGTCAGGCACGGTCAGGATGTCGGAGAACAGGATCGCCGCGTCCAGCGGGTAACGCTCCAGCGGCTGCAGTGTCACCTCGGTGGCAAAGTCGCGGTTGGTGGCCAAGCCCATGAAGCTACCGGCCTTGGCGCGGGTGGCGCAGTATTCAGGCAGGTAACGGCCGGCCTGGCGCATCAGCCACAGCGGCGTATGGTCGGTGGGTTGACGCCAGCAGGCGCGCAGGAAGTTGTCGTTCTGGAGCGGGGCAAACATAGGCACGATTATCGGCGCCGCCCCAGCGGCGGCGCTTGACTCGGCGCAGGCTGCCCCCATCTTCTGCCCGCGGGTAATATGCCCGCGCCTTGGGCCACCTACGGAGCCTTGCCGGATGAACCTCTTTTCCCGCCCCTTGTTCGCCGCTGCGGCCATCGCCACCACGCTTGCCTTGACGGGCTGCGGCTACAACGACTTCCAACGCCAGGACGAGCAGGTCAAGGCCGGCTGGTCCGAGGTGCTGAACCAGTACCAGCGCCGCGCGGACCTGGTGCCGAACCTGGTCGCCACGGTCAAGGGCGAAGCCAATTTCGAGCAGGAAACGCTGACCAAGGTGGTCGAGGCGCGCGCCAAGGCGACCTCGATTCAGGCCACGCCCGAGTTGATCAACAACCCTGAGGCGTTCCAGAAGTTTCAGGCTGCGCAAGGGGAGCTCACCAGCGCACTGAGCCGGCTGATGGTCGTCAGCGAGCGCTACCCGGACCTGAAAGCCAACCAGGGCTTCCAGGACCTGCGTGTGCAGCTGGAGGGCACCGAGAACCGCATCACCGTGGCGCGCAACAAGTACATCAAGACGGTGCAGGACTACAACGTGCTCGCGCGCAGCTTCCCGACCAACCTGACCGCGATGATGTTCAGCTACACGGTCAAACCCACGTTCACGGTCGAGAACGAGAAGGCCATCTCGGCGCCGCCAACGGTCAGCTTTGACAAGGCCGCTCCGGCCGCGCCGGCAGCGTCGAAATAGGCACCGGGTTGCAGCACATGCAACGCCGTGAGTCTGGCGACGGTGTGCGCCGACTCCAAGCCTGGGCGGCGCAGCTGCTGTTGGCCATCTTCGCGTCGCTCTGGTGGGGCGCGCCGGTCGTGGCGCAGGAGCTGCAGCCGATTCCCGCGCTGGCGGCCCGTGTCACCGACACCACCAGCACGCTGAACGCGAAACAGAGCGACGCGCTCGAGGCCAAGCTCGCCACGTTCGAGCGCGAAGCCGGCACGCAGATCGTCGTGCTGATCGTTGCGACAACCCAGCCGGAAGACATCGCGGCCTACGCCTACCGCGTGGCCGACCAGTGGAAGGTCGGCCGCCGAGAAATTGGCGACGGCCTGCTGGTGCTGGTGGCCAAGGATGACAGGCGCGTGCGCATCGAGGTGGCCAAGGCGCTCGAAGGCGCGGTGCCCGACCTGGCCGCCAAGCAGATCATCGACAACGCGATCCGGCCGGCGTTCAAGGCCGGGGACTACGCTGGCGGGCTGAATGCCGCGATCGACCAGCTCGCCGCGCGGGTGCGCGGCGAAGCCCTGCCGGCGCCTGACGCGAAAGCCCGCCGGCCGCACAGCAGCGGCGGCTTCGGTGGTGCGGGCTGGGACCAGCTCGCGCTGTTCTTCTTCATCGGCGTGCCAATCATCGGCGCGGTGCTGACTGGCATCTTCGGCCGCAAGCTGGGCGGCCTGGCCACCGGCGGCGCGGCCGGTGGGCTGGCCTGGCTGTTCGGTGCACCGATGTTGCTGGCGGGCGTGGCAGGCGCAGTCGCGTTGTTGCTGGTGGGCGTGCTGGGCATTGGTTCGGCTGCGCGCCGCGGCATGGGTGTGCGCGGCGGCCATGGCATGCCGGTCATCTGGGGCGGCGGCGGTGGTGGTGGTAGCTGGGGTGGTGGTGGCAGCGACAGTGGCGGCGGTTTTTCGTCCGGCGGTGGCGGCGACTTCGGTGGCGGCGGCGCCTCGGGGGATTGGTGATGACCAGCGACACCCAAAGCGGCAAACGTTCATGGCCGGCGCGCATCGCGCGGCTGCTCAAGCACCGTTGGTGGGACGAAGCCGATGCGCGCCGCGTGCTGCCGAGCGACGCGCTGGACCGCCTGCAGGCGCGCGTCGCCGACAGCGAGCGTGGGCATTCGGGCGAGATCCGGGTCTGCGTCGAGGCTGGGCTGCCGCTGTCGTACCTCTGGCGTGATGCCAGTGCGCGCGAACGGGCGGTCGCGATGTTCGGCAAGCTGCGGGTCTGGGACACCGAAGCCAACAACGGTGTCTTGATCTACCTGCTGCTCGCTGAGCACGCGATCGAGTTGGTAGTCGACCGTGGGCTGGCCCACCATGTCGACGAGGCGCGCTGGCGTGCGCTGGTCGGCAGCCTGGGTGAAGCCCTGCGCGCCGGCCGCTTTGAAGAAGGCCTGATGCAGACCATCGCCGAAGTCGACGACCTGCTGCGCCGGCACTTCCCGCTCGCCGGCGACGCGGCCACCAACCCGAACGAACTGCCCGATCGCCCGCACCTGCTGTAGTGCTACGGGCTCACCGCGCGCACCACGTCTGTCAACAGCGCCCCCCTAGCTTGCGCTTCGCCCCTAGATCGGGGGGCTGTCGCAATCGCCGGCAGCGCCTACAAACCTGTCATGCACGCCCACCCGCACCTTCCACAGGCCCTGGGCCTCGATTCAGGTGCTCGATGAACCTGCAGGCCCGCGTCCACCGCCGATTGCATAAGCATCGGTCCAACGGGACCGGCCATGCCGGGCTCGCACGCGACAGCCATGTCGCCGGCGCACATGACAGCCATGTCGCCATCGCACCGGTCCATGCCGCGCCCCGTCACGACCATCACACTGATTCCCCGCACGAATTGCTGCTGGGCTATTTGAGCGCTGGCGAAGAAGTGCCCGCGCGGTTCCCCACCGGCTCGGCCGACTGGGCGGCGCTGCAGGCCGCGGCGCAAGCACTGATGCACAACGGTGAACCGCTGCGCCTGGGCGTTCGCGCCGGCGAACTGGCGCAGCGGGTGCGTTGGTTCCGCCGCCTGTTGGCGCTGTGGCCGACGGTCGAGCGCGAGCATTGGCTGAGCGAGCAATTGACCGAGGGGCAGCGTCATCCACTGGCGGCTTCGCCGCTGCATGACGAACTGGACCCGCGCCTGTTCGACCCCGCGTTGAGCCACGAGCAACGGCTGGGCTTGCAGGCCTTGTGGCTGGCCGTGGTGGCCCCCGGCGCGGTCAGCCTGGACGCGGTCCGGCGCGAACGTGATCTCGCCGAGGCGCAGGCCTTGCTGCAGCGCTGGCTGGGCCGCTTGCCAAGCACGGCGGCTGCCGTCTGAGCCTCGACGGGCTCATGGCTTCGGCCAAGGGCGCAGCGGCTTCACCGGGCCTTTGAAACTTTCCTGGCGCGGCGCGCCGTCCAGCGGCGGAAACTCCAGCACCGCCGGCGGCACCGCGGTGTCGGGCAGGTGGTCCAGCAGATGGCGGATCAGCGTCAGCCGGCCGCGCCGCTGGTCGTTGAAGTCGACCAGCACCCACGGCGCCTGCTTGGTGTGGGTGGCCTTCAGCATCGCGTCGCGCGCCCGGCCGTAGTCGGCATAGTGCTCGCGTGCCTTCAGGTCGATCGGCGACAGCTTCCAGCGCTTCAGCGGGTCGACCAGCCGTTCTGCGAAACGCTCCTCCTGCAGCGCCTGGTCAACCGTCAGCCAGTACTTGAACAGCAGGATGCCGTCGTCGACCAGCATCTGCTCGAACACCGGCGCCTGCTTCAGGAAGGCCTGCGCTTCGTCCTCGGAGCAGAAACCCATGACCCGCTCGACGCCGGCGCGGTTGTACCAACTGCGGTCGAACAACACCATCTCGCCGGCCGCCGGCAACCACGGAACATAGCGCTGGAAGTACCACTGCGTGCGTTCACGATCGGTCGGCTTGGCCAGCGCCACTGCGCGCACCTGACGCGGGCTGAGCGTGCCGGTGATGGCCGAGATCACGCCGCCCTTGCCGGCCGTGTCGCGCCCTTCGACCACCACCACCAGGCGCTTGCCGCTGCACTGCAGCCAGCGCGCCATGTTGTTCAGCTCGACCTCGAGCTTGGCCAGCTCGTCCGCGTAGGCGGCCTTGCTGAGCTTGTTGTTGCTCTGCATGGCTTTTTCCTCACGTGGCTTGCCGGCCGCTTTGGGCTTGTCGGTCTTTGTCTTGTTCTTGGCCATGCGACGCTCCGGCAACAGGGTGCGACCGATTGTGGCCCGGGCCGATCACAGCCATGAAAAAACCCGCCGGGTGACGTGCACCGGGCGGGTTTCTTGCGCGAACACTGAGCGGGTCAGCGGCTCTTGCGCAGCTTCTGGATCGCGGCGATCTGGGCGGCCATTGCGGCGAACTCGCCCTGGGCCTTGGCGAAGTCGATGTCGCTC
>NZ_JBFUGE010000046.1:0-21793 GCF_056403075.1 Ideonella sp. P3_A4
AAGCCAGGGACGGCGCCGCGCTGGAGGCGGTGCTGGACACGGCGGTCGGCTTCAGCCCGCAAGTCCACCTGTTCGCCGAACCACCAGCGGCCGCGTTGACCGTGGTGGCCGAGGGCAAGGCCTCGGCGCTCCGGCAGCAACTGGGTGTGCAGTTCGAGCAGCACAGCTACGGCCAGCGCGCGATTGCCGCCCGCCTGGTATCCGACCGGCCGCACGGCGGCGTGGCGCACCAGTGGTTCCGCAGCCCGGATATCTTCGCCTTGCTGCCGTTCGACCGGCCGCAGGCAGGTCACAGCTACGGCCTGGTCTGGTCGCTACCCGAGGCCGAAGCGGAACGTCTGTTGGCGCTGCCGGTGCCCGAATTCGACGCTGCGTTGAACCAAGCCAGCGGCGGTGGCGCTGGCCGCCTGACGCTGGCCAGCGAGCGTGCCGCTTGGCCCCTGATGCTGGGCCGGGCGTCGGCGGTCAGCGGCCCGGGCTGGGCGCTGGTGGGCGACGCCGCTCACGTGGTGCATCCGCTCGCCGGCCAGGGCCTGAACCTGGGCCTGGCCGACGTGGCCGCGCTGGCCGACGTGCTGGCCGGGCGCGAGAGCTGGCGCTCCCCGGGCGACGCCGATTTGCTGCGCCGCTATGCTCGCCGCCGCGCCACCGGCACCTGGGCCATGGCCCAGGCCACCGATGGCCTGTGGCAGCTTTTTGCCGGGCAACAGCCCTGGCTGCGGGAACTTCGCAACCGCGGCCTGGGTCTGGTCAATCACATCACGCCCATCAAACGCTGGCTGGTCGGCCAGGCGCTGGACACCTGATCCTGCGAATATTCCAACCTGAGACAAACCGTTTCCGCTTCTGAAGGACTTTCCATGAATCACTTGTTCACCCGCGCGGCACGCCTCGCCCGTCTGCTGCCCGGCATGGCGCTGATCGGCACGCTGGCTGTGGCCACGCAACTCGCCCAGGCCGATGAAGCGGCAATCCGCAAGGCCCTGACCGACCGCATGCCCAAGCTGCCGAAGATCGATGAAATCAGCAAGACGCCGATTCCGGGCATCTACGAGCTGCGCATCGGCACCGACATCCTGTATGCCGACGAGACCGGTTCGTACCTGATCGAAGGCGCGATGCTGGACACCAAGACCCAGATCGACCTGACCAAGGCCCGCGTCGACAAGCTGACGATGATCGACGTCGCCACGCTGCCGTTGAAAGACGCGATGGTCTTCAAGCAGGGCACCGGCCTGCGCAAGCTGGTGGTCTTTGCCGACCCGAATTGCGGTTACTGCAAGCGCATCGAGCGCGACCTGCTGGCGCTGAAGGATGTGACGATCTACACCTACCTGCTGCCGATCCTGGGGCCGGACTCGAACGTCAAGTCGCGCGACATCTGGTGCGCGAAGGACAGTGCCAAGACCTGGCGCTCGTGGATGATCGACGGCGTCACGCCGCCCAAGCAGAGCGACAAGTGCGACACCGCGGTGCTGGAGCGCAACCTCGAGATCGGCCGCAAGTACAAGATCAACGGCACGCCGGCGGTGGTGTTCGAAGACGGCACCCGCTCGCCCGGTGCGTTGCCGGTTGACCGCCTCGAAGAGCGCATGAAGGAAGCGAGCAAGAAGTCCTGAACGCAATCCCGTTCGGGCTCGTTTCAAACGCAAACAAATCGGTGGGGCTGCAGCGACAATGCGCGCCATGAGTGTCGCCACCACCCATCTTTCACACCCGGCCGCGTTGGCGGCCGAACCTCCGCGCCTGGCGCGCCAGCTGGGCGCGGCCGGGTTGATCCCGTTCGTGCTCGGCGCCGCGCTGATCTGGCTGGTCTACCCCGAGGCGCAACCCTATGTGACCGCTGCGACAGCCGGTTATGCGGGCTGCATCGTCGCCTTTCTCGGTGGCATCCACTGGGGCTTGGCGATGCGCGCTGGCCACAACGAACCGGCCCATTTCGGCTGGTCCGTCGTGCCGCCGCTGGTGGCCGCGCTGGGCGTGATGATGCCGCCGTATGCCGGCTTGGCGCTGCTCGGCGCGATGCTGCTGGTCTGCTACGCGGTTGATCGCAAGCTGCTGGCCGAGCAGGGCTTGAATGCCTGGTTGACGTTGCGCTTTCGCTTGAGCGCGGTGGCCAGCCTGAGCTGCTTCATTGGCGCGGCGGGCACCTGATGACCGCCTCCATCCGCTACCGCATCGACCTGACCGACGCCGCGAACCACCGCTACCGGGTGACGCTGACCGTGCCGGCCCCGGCCCGCGTTCAGCTGTTCAGCCTGCCGGTGTGGATCCCCGGCAGCTACATGGTGCGCGAATTCGGCCGCCACCTGAGTGGTCTGAGCGCGCAGCAAGGCCGCGGCGACGCGGCACTGACCCAACTCGACAAGACCACCTGGCGTGTCGACACCACCGGCCGCGGTGCCTTGACGCTGAGCTACGAGGCCTACGCCTTCGACAACTCGGTGCGCACGGCCTTCCTCGACGACAGCCGCGGCTTCTTCAACCCAACCAGTCTGTGCTTGCGCGTGCATGGCCAGGAAGGCGTGCCGCACGAGGTGCGTCTGGCCGGCGTGCCCAGCGGTTGGGACGTGGCCACCGCGATGCCCGCGCTGGCTGGTGTTCGCCACGGGTTTGTCAGCGCCGACTACGACGAACTGGTCGACCACCCGTTCGAGCTCGGCCGCTTCTGGCGCGGTGAATTTGAAGCAGGCGGCGTGCCGCACGAGTTCGTCGTCGCCGGGGCCTGGCCCAGCTTCGACGGCGAGCGCCTGCTGGCCGATGCCAAGCGCGTCTGCGCCGCGCAGATCAGCTTCTGGCACGGCCGCGGCAAGCCACCGTTCGAGCGTTATGTGTTCATGCTGAACACGGTCGAAGACGGCTACGGCGGGCTCGAGCACCGCGCCAGCACCGCCTTGCTGGCCAACCGGCGCGACCTGCCGCGCCGCGGCCAGGCGGCGGCCAGTGACGGCTACATCACGCTGCTCGGCTTGATCAGCCACGAGTATTTCCACACCTGGAACGTCAAGCGCCTGAAGCCGGCCGAGTTTGTCGAGCTCGACTACGGCCAGGAAAACTACACCCGGCTGCTGTGGTTCTTCGAGGGCTTCACCTCGTACTACGACGACCTGATGCTGCGCCGCGCCGGCCTGATCGACAGCGCGCGCTACCTGAAGCTGATCGCCCGCACGATCAGCGGGGTGCGCGGCACGCCGGGGCAGAAGGTGCAGAGCGTGGCCGAGGCCAGCTTCGACGCCTGGGTCAAGTACTACCGCAGCGACGAGAACACGCCGAACTCGACCATCAGCTACTACACCAAGGGCTCGCTGGTGGCGCTGCTGCTCGACCTGCACCTGCGCCGCGCCGGTGAATCGCTGGACGCGCTGATGCGCAGGTTGTGGAAGGCCTGCCCGAATGGCGCGCTGACCGAAGAACGTGTGCTGAACGAACTCACCGAGCTCGGCGGCGCGGCCTTGGCCGAGTCGCTGAAATCCTGGGTGCATGGTCGCGACGATCTGCCGCTCGATGCGGCGCTGGCCGCGGCCGGCGTCAAGCGCAGCGAAGACAAGGCGTCATGGAGCACCGCGCTGGGCCTGAAGCTGTCCGAAGGGCCAGTGACGGGTGTGCAGGTGAAATCGGTGCTGACAGGTAGCGCCGCAGCTGCCGCCGGCATCTCGCCAGGTGACGAACTGCTGGCTGTCGACGGCTGGCGCATCCGCCGCCTGGACGACGCGCAGCAATGGGTCCCCGAAGGCCAGCCATTCGAGTTGCTGCTGGTGCGTCAGCAGCGTGTGCGCACATTGGCGGTGAAGCCGTTGGCCGCACCGGCGCTGGAGCGCAACCTCAACCTGGCGCCGGACGCCCAAGCCCCCGCCGCCGCGCTGGCGCTGCGCCGGGCCTGGCTGGGTGACTGAGCCAGCGGCTATGCAGGCCGGCTGCTGACATGGGCGCCGCGCTGCCCGGTGGCCGTTCGAGCCGGGCCCGCGTCGCACGCCGTGCAGGCTGGTGCGTGCTGTTGGTCGTCGTGTCGATCAGCCACTGGTGGCTGGCCGCTCAGCTGCCCGACAGCCGCCTCGGTGAAGGGGATGCTGACGACGACGACTCGCCGCGCGCGATCGAGGTCGCCTTTGTGCGTGAACTGCAGCCCGCGGCGCCGCCGGTGTATGCCGCGGCGCCACCGCCACCTGCCAAGATGACCCGGGCCGCGCGCCGGCCCGAGCCTGCTGCGTCGGCAGCCTCTCAACCCGCCAGCGAACCGGTCGTCGAAGTGGCAGAGGTGGCCGCTTCCGCTGCCAGTGCCCCGGCAGTGGTGGCCTCCGCGCCGCTGGACCTTGCATCGGCGGCCGGAGCGTCGGCATCTGCCAGCGCGGTGCCCGTCGCGGCGGCGGCATCAGCCCCGGCGTCGAGCGCCGTCGCCAGTTTCGATTGGCCGCCGTCGACCCGCCTGAACTACGACTTCAACGGCTACTACCGCGGCCCGGTGCTGGGCAACGCCAAGGTCGAGTGGCTGCGCGACGGCAGCCACTACCAGGTGCGGCTCGAAGTACGGGTGCCGATGCTGGGTGGGCGCAAGATGCTCAGCGATGGCCAACTGGGGCCCAACGGGCTCGCGCCGAGCCGCTACGACGAGGTGACCGAACGCCTGTTTTCCGACACGGTCGGCCAAAGCGTGCGCTTCGAGGCCGACMGCATCGTGCTGGCCAACCAGAAGGTCAACGACTGGGTGCCCGGCGTGCAGGACACGGCCAGCCAGTTTGTGCAGATGACCTGGATGTTCCTGACCCAGCCCGAGCTGCTGCAGGTCGGCCGCACGATCGAGTTCCCGTTGGCGCTGCCGCGCCGCGTCGGGCGCTGGACCTACGACGTGCGCGAGCAGGTGACCCTCTACTTGCCCTTCGGCGAGGTCAATGCCTTTCACCTGGAGCCCCGGCCCACGAGCCGGCGTGGCAAGGAGTGGTTGGTGGACATGTGGATCGCCCCGAGCCTGCAGTACCTGCCGGCCAAGATCCTGCTGCGCCAGGACGCCGAGAACTACGGTGAACTCATCCTCAACAGCCGCCCGCTGCAGTCCGGTCCGCCGCCGCAAGCGCCTGCGCCGCGAGCCTCGGAACGTATAGTTCGCTGAACGACGAAACGAGGAGTGCCGCCATGGCCTACGAATGCATCCTGACCGAACGCCACGGTGACGCGGCGCTGCAGACCGGCGTGATCCGTCTGAACCGGCCCAAGCAGATGAACGCGCTGAACGACCAGCTGATGGACGAGCTGGGCCAGGCGCTGCTGGCCTTCGACGCCGACCCCGGCATCGGCTGCATCGTCGTCACCGGCAGCGAGAAAGCCTTTGCCGCCGGCGCCGATATCGCCGCGATGAAGGACTACGACTTCCAGCACACCTATCGCACCGAGTACATCAGCCGCAACTGGGAAACCATGCGCCGCGTGCGCAAGCCGGTGATCGCCGCGGTCGGTGGTGTGGCGCTCGGCGGTGGCTGCGAGGTCGCGATGATGTGCGACATCGTCATCGCCGCCGACAACGCCAAGTTCGGCCAGCCTGAGATCACGATCGGCGTGGTGCCCGGCGCGGGTGGCACGCAGCGCCTGCCGCGCGCGATCGGCAAGGCCAAGGCGATGGACATGGTGCTGACCAACCGCTGGATCAACGCGCAGCAGGCCGAGGCCTGGGGCCTGGTGTCTCGCGTGGTGCCGCTGGACAAGCTGATGGACGAAGCATTCACGGTGGCCGCGCAGATCAACGGCTTCGGCCAGATCTCGGTGATGGCCGCGAAAGAGGCGGTCAACCGCGCCTTCGAATCGTCGCTGACCGACGGCCTGTGGTACGAACGCCGCCTGTTCCACGCGATGTTCGGCACCAACGACCAGCGCGAAGGCATGGCCGCATTCTTGGACAAGCGGCCGCCGCAGTTCGAACGGCCGGAGTAAGTCGTAGGCTAGGGCTGAACCCAGCGCGCGCCGGCAGTGTCGAAGACGGCGCGCCGGTGTCCCGCGGGATCGAGCGACAACCAGTCCACCGCTCGTACCTGCGCCGTGACCACCGCGAAATGGTCGCGTGAGCCTCGCTCTGGGGCCGGGTGCGCACCCAGCGGAGCACCGGGTGGCAGCGGCGACAGATAGTCCTGCGCCGCCGGTGTCATCTTCAGCGTCGCCCAGCGCGACGACACAGCAAGGCCGCTGGTCTCCAGCGTCAAGTGCAAGCTCAGGCGCAGCTGCCAGCCGAGCTCGGCCGCCCACATCACCATCGTCGCTTGCGGATGGGCGGCGATCTGGTTGGCCTTCGGCGACCGAGCGTCGGTGAAGAAGGCCAACTCACGCGCCGATGCGTCGACCTCGCGCAGTACCACCACTCGCGCATCCACGCCTGCGGTGCCGCAAGCAGTCGCCAGCACCGGCGTTCGCCAGGCATGGCCCCGCGTGTGAGCGGCGGCGACCAGCTCGGCCCACAACCGCGCCTCAAGGGCGCCGAGATCGTCGGTGGGCAGGGCTGCGGCCATGGTGTCGCACATCATCGCCGCTTCGGATCAGTCCGGTTTGCGGCGCATCAAGCCGCGTGGCGCAGCGCTACCGTGCTTCAGGACTCCCGGCGCAGCGCTGGGAAGAGGATGATGTCGCGGATGCTGGGACTGTCGGTCAGCAGCATCATCAGCCGGTCGATGCCGATGCCGCRGCCGCCTGTAGGGGGCATGCCGTATTCGAGCGCGCGGATGAAGTCGGCATCGAAGAACATCGCCTCTTCGTCGCCTGCGTCCTTGTTCGCCACCTGGGCCTGGAAACGCGCCGCCTGGTCCTCGGCATCGTTCAGCTCCGAGAAGCCGTTGGCGTATTCGCGGCCGGTGATGAAGAGCTCGAAGCGTTCGGTGATCGCCGGGTTCGAGTCCGACGCGCGGGCCAGCGGGCTGACTTCGACCGGGTAGTCGATGATGAAGGTCGGCTGCCAGAGCTTTTCTTCCACCGCCGCCTCGAACAGGCCGAATTGCAGCTCGGCCAGCTTCCAGTGCGCCGGCGGTTCTTCGCCCAGGGCCTTCAGCTTCTCGTGCAGTGCTGCGGCATCGGTCGATTCGGCTTCGCTGATGCCGGCATGCACCACCAGCGATTCACGCACCGACAGGCGGGCAAACGGCTTGTCCAGCTCGACCGGCTTGCCGGCGTAGGTCAACGCCGCCGAGCCGGTGGCCGCACGCGCGGCATGGCGCAGCACGGCTTCGGTGAAGTCCATCAGGTCGTGGTGGTTCCAGTAGGCCGCGTAGAACTCCATCATCGTGAATTCGGGGTTGTGCCGAACCGAGATGCCTTCGTTGCGGAAGTTGCGGTTGATCTCGAACACGCGCTCGAAGCCGCCGACGATCAAGCGCTTCAGGTACAACTCCGGCGCGATGCGCAGGAACATCTCCTGGTCCAGCGCGTTGTGGTGCGTGACGAAGGGCTTGGCGTTCGCGCCGCCAGGGATCGGGTGCAGCATCGGCGTCTCGACTTCGAGAAAACCGTGCTCGACCATGAAGCTGCGGATCGACGACACGGCCTTGCTGCGTGCGACGAAGCGGGCACGCGCCGAGTCGTCGGTGATCAGGTCGACGTAGCGCTGGCGGTACTTCTGCTCCTGGTCCTTCATGCCGTAGAAGTCGCTTGGCAGCGGCCGCAGGCTCTTGGTCAGCAGGCGCACCGAAGTCGCCTTGACCGACAACTCGCCGGTCTTGGTGCGAAACAAAGTGCCTTCGCAGCCGAGGATGTCGCCCAGGTCCCAGTGCTTGAAGGCGGCCAGCACCTCGGCGCCGACGCCGTCCTGCGTCACGTACAGCTGGATGCGACCGGAAGAGTCCTGCAGCGTCGCGAAACAGGCCTTGCCCATCACGCGCTTGAGCATCATGCGGCCGGCGACGACCACCTTCACGCCCTGCGGCTCCAGCTCTTCGTTCGGCACCTGGCCGTGGCGGTGGTGCAGGTCCAGCGCGTGGTGCGTCGGCTTGAAGTCGTTCGGAAACGCCGCCGTGCCGGTGGCTTTGGCCTGCGCGCGGATCGCAGCGAGTTTCTCGCGGCGTTCGGCGATGAGCTGGTTGTCGTCGGTCGGCGGGGTGGTGTTGTCTTGGCTCATGCAATGCTCGCGAGGCGCCGGTACGCGAGAAGGCGCGCCGGCAGGGCAGGGAGGGGCGATTTTAGGTGGTGGGCGCCGGCGCGCCTGTCCTTCCGGGGCGGCGTCCTAAAATCCTCGGCTTTGGCCCTGCGTCCGGGCGCCCAAACCCACCCATGAACCGCAAAGTCGCCGTCGTTGGTCTCGGATACGTCGGCCTGCCCGTGGCCGTGGCCTTTGGCCAGCGTGCGCCGACGATTGGTTTCGACATCAACGCCCAGCGCATCGCCGAGCTGCGTGCTGGCCATGACCGCACCGGTGAGGTTTCGCCGGCCGAGCTGGCCGCCGCGCAGCTGCGCTGCACTGATCAGCTGGACGACCTGCGCCAGGCGGACTTCTTCATCGTCGCTGTGCCCACGCCGGTCGATAGCGCCAACAAGCCCGACCTGTCACCGCTGATCTCGGCTTCGCGCAGCGTCGGTGCGGCGCTGAAGAAGGGCGACATCRTCGTCTACGAATCCACCGTCTACCCCGGCGCGACCGAAGACGACTGCGTGCCGGTGCTCGAAGCCACCTCGGGTCTCAAGCACGGGGTCGACTTCTTCACCGGCTACAGCCCGGAGCGCATCAACCCCGGYGACCGCGAGCATCGCTTCGAGAACATCAAGAAGATCGTCTCTGGTTGCGACGCGGCGACGCTCGACACGGTGGCCGAGGTCTACGCGTCGGTGGTGATGGCCGGCGTGCACCGCGCGCCCAGCATCAAGGTCGCCGAGGCCGCGAAGGTAATCGAAAACACCCAGCGCGACCTCAACATCGCGCTGATGAACGAGCTGAGCGTGGTCTTCGCCCGCATGGGCATCGACACCGCGGAGGTGATCGCCGCCGCGGCGACGAAGTGGAACTTCCTGCCGTTCCGGCCGGGCCTGGTCGGTGGCCACTGCATCGGCGTCGACCCCTACTACCTGACCTTCAAGGCCGAGCAGCTCGGCTACATCCCGCAGGTCATCCTGGCCGGCCGGCGCATCAACGACAACATGGGCCGCTATGTGGCTCGCAACGTCATCAAGCGCATGCTGCAAAACGGCCTCGACGTGCCGCGCTGCCGCGTCGGCGTGCTGGGCATCACCTTCAAGGAAAACTGCCCGGACATCCGCAACTCGAAAGTCGTCGACCTGGTGAACGAGTTGCGTGACCACGGCACCCAGGTGATCGTTGTGGACTCGTATGCTGATGCGACCGAAGTACGCGAGGAATGTGGCATTGAGCTGGCCACGCTGGCCGATGCGCCGTTCGACGCGCTGGTCGTTGCGGTGGCTCACCGTGAGTACCGGGCGTTGACGCCGGTGCAGTTGCGCGCGCTGGTTCGTGGTGACAAGCCGGTGATCGCCGATGTGAAATCATTGTTCGACGCCAAGGCACTGGCGGCCACGGGCGCCACTATCTTTCGGCTCTGACCACGCATGAAGAACTTCGCCCTCATAGGCGCCGCCGGCTACATCGCCCCACGCCACATGCGCGCCATCGTCGACACCRGCAACTGCTTGGCGGTGGCCTACGACGTGAATGATTCGGTCGGCATCATCGACAGCCTGGCGCCGCAAGCCGAATTCTTCACCGAGTTCGAGCGCTTCTACGAGCATGCGCAGGTGTTGCGGCGCGAGCCGGCCAAGGCACTGCACTACGTGGCGATCTGCAGCCCCAATCACCTGCACCATGCCCACGTCGCCGCCGGGCTGCGCCTGGGTGCGGACGTGATCTGCGAGAAGCCGCTGGTGCCGACGGTCGCGTTGCTGGACGAGCTGGCACGGGTCGAACAGGAGACCGGTCACCGCGTCTTCAACATCCTGCAGCTGCGTCACCACGACGCGATCCTGAAGCTGCGCGAGAAGGTGGCCGCGGCGCCGGCCGATACCAAGTTCGACGTCGAACTGACCTACATCACCTCGCGCGGCAAGTGGTACGCCGAAAGCTGGAAGGGCGATCCACGCAAGTCCTTCGGTGTGGCGACCAACATAGGCGTGCACTTCTTCGACATGCTGCACTTCGTCTTCGGCCGGCTGCAGGCCAACGTCGTGCACTTCAGCGGCGAGGCCAAGGCTGCTGGCTACCTGGAGTACGAACGGGCGCGGGTGCGCTGGTTCCTGTCGATCGACGCGAACGACCTGCCGGACGAGGTCAAGGGCAAGAAGACGACCTTCCGCAACATCGACATCTCGGGCGAGCAGCTCGAGTTCTCCGAAGGCTTCACCGACCTGCACACGGTGAGCTACCGCGAGATCCTGGCCGGGCGTGGCTATGGCCTGGCCGATGCGCGCCACTGCATCGAAACGGTCGACGTGATTCGCTCGGCGAAGACGCAACCGGCGTCGACCGATGCGCACCCGTTCGTACGCCGTTTGCTCGGCTGAATCGCGATGAGCGTCACCATCCACCCCAGTGCGATCGTCGACGCGGGCGCGCAGATCGGCGAGGGCACGCATGTCTGGCACTTCAGCCACGTCTGCGCTGGTGCACGCATCGGCGCTGGTTGCTCTCTTGGTCAGAACGTGTTTGTCGGCAACGACGTGGTCATCGGCCGCGGTGTGAAGATCCAGAACAACGTGTCGGTCTACGACGCGGTGACTTTGGAAGACGAGGTTTTCTGCGGCCCGAGCGTGGTCTTCACCAACGTGCACAACCCCCGCGCCGCGGTGCCGCGCAAGAGCGAGTACCGTCGCACGCTGGTGCAGCGCGGTGCGACCCTGGGTGCCAACGCGACGATCGTATGTGGCGTGACGGTGGGCGAATACGCCTTCGTCGGCGCAGGCGCGGTGGTGACCAAGGACGTGCCAGCCCATGCGCTGATGGCCGGCGTGCCGGCGCGCCGCATCGGCTGGATGAGCCGCCATGGCGAACGGTTGGCCTTCGATGCGACCGGCGAGGCGCGTTGCCCGGCCACTGGAGAGCGCTACCGGCTCGATAGCGAGCACGTCACTTTCGTGGGGGCTGGAGCCTGATGCAGTTCATCGACCTGAAGACCCAGTACGCGGTGCTCAAACCCGAGATCGATGCGGCGATCCAGCGCGTGCTGGACCACGGCCAGTACATCCTCGGCCCCGAGGTGCAGCAGCTGGAAATCGCTTTGGCCGAACGCGTTGGCGCAGCCCATTGCGTGACAGTGGCCAGCGGCACCGAAGCCTTGCTGATCGCGCTGATGACGCTGGGCATCGGTCCGGGTGACGAGGTGATCACGACGCCATTCAGCTTTGCAGCGACGGCCGAGGTCATCGTGCTGCTGGGCGCACGGCCGGTGTTCGTCGATGTCGAGCCAGACACCGCGCTGATCGACGCGGCGCTGATYGAGGCCGCCATCACGCCGCACACCAAGGCCATCATGCCGGTCAGCCTGTATGGGCAAGTGGCCGACATGGCGGCCATCAATGCGATCGCCGATCGACACGGTCTCGCCGTGATCGAGGACGCGGCGCAGAGCTTCGGCGCCACGTGGCAAGGCCGCGCCAGCGGTGCCTTGTCGACCTGGGGCTGCACCAGTTTCTTCCCCAGCAAGCCCCTGGGTTGCTACGGCGACGGCGGTGCGATGTTCACCGACGACGCGGCGCTGGCCCAAGCCGCGCGCGAGATCCGCATCCACGGCCAGAGCGCACGCTACACGCACACCCGTGTCGGCGTGGGTGGCCGCATGGACACGCTGCAGTGCGCGGTGCTGCTGGCCAAGCTGCCGCGGCTGGATTGGGAGCTGGCGCGCCGAGCCGAGCTGGGTGATCGTTATGGCCAGATGCTCAGCGGGCTGAACGTCGACCGCCTGGCCGTGCGGCCGGGGCGCGACTGCGTCTGGGCGCAGTACACGGTGATGGTCGACGAGCGTGCGCGGGTGCAGCAAGCCTTGCAGGACGCCGGTGTGCCGACAGCTGTGCACTACCCACGGCCGCTGCACCAGCAGCCGGCCTACGAGGCCTTCGCGCCGGCTGCGGGCTGCCTGGTGTCCGAGCGTCTGGCGGCCAGGGTGCTGAGCTTGCCGATGAGCGCCGACCTGAGCGAGGCCGATCAGGATCGCGTGGTTGCCGCGCTTGCCGCTGCCGTCGGCCGCCGCACGTTGGCGGCCTGAGCGCCCGCGCGCCAAGCCGCATGCAGGTCCCTGTGCCACCCGCTGCCGGCGGCCTGCTGCGCGCCAGCCTCACGTTGCTGGCCGGCGGGGCGTTGGCGCAAGCGTTGCCGTTGCTGTTGGGGCCTTGGCTGACGCGGCTGTACAGCCCGGATGAATTCGGCCACTTCCACTTGTTTGCAGCCGTCGCTGCCAACCTGGCCGTGGTGGCTTGTGCGCGGTATGAGTTCGCGCTGCCGATGGCCACCGAAGACGCCGAGGCCCATGCATTGCGCCGTTTGTCGTTGCGACTGCTGGTTGGCGTAACGCTTGTCTGCGCGGTGATCGGCGCTGCCTGGGCTTGGCGCCGCGGCGTGGGTTACCCACTGGCCCTTCCGCTGGCAGTGGCGGCGCTGGGCCTCGTCTCGTTGGCCACGCTGTGGGCCAATCGGGCGCAGCGGTTCCGGGCCCTGGCGGGTGCGCGCGTGTTGCAGCACGGCGGCGGTGCGGTGCTGCAGGCCCTGGCAGGTGTCGCCGGGCTGGGTCTGGCGGGCCTGATCGGCGGGCCGATCGCCGCGGCCTTGGCGGCGGCGGTGTGGCTGCGCATGCCGCTCGCACACGGTCCGGCCGATCAGCCGCGGCTGGGCGAAGTGGCGCGCCGCTACCGAGACTTTCCGCTGCTGAACACGCCACATGCGTTCGCCGGGGCCTTGCAAGACACGGTGGCGGTCGCGCTCATCTCGACTTGGCTGGGCTCGGCTGAGGCCGGTTTCTGGGGCTTGGCCCTGCGGTACCTGAAGGCGCCGGCGACGCTGGTGGGCAGTGCCGTGTCGCAGGCGCTGTACCCGCAGCTGGCGCAGGCGGGCTCGGGTCCGACCGAGGTTTCGCGCCACGCCGTGCGTCGCCTGATGGGGCTGCTGACGCTCGTCGCGTTGCCTCTGGTGCTGGCCTTGTGGGGGCTCGGCCCCTGGGCGTTCGAATGGTTGTTCGGCCCCGCATGGCGACCTGCCGGTGAACTGGCTCGCGCGCTGGCGCTCTATATCGGGCTGCACTTCGTGGCCAGTCCGTTGGCGGTAGTGACGATGGCTTGGCAGGCACAGCGCTGGGCGCTGAAGCTTGCGTTGGTCGGGCAACTGGCCTTCGTGGGCGCACTGGTCGCCGGTCTGGCCTGGGATGGCCTGGTTGGGGCCGGCTGGGCGGTGTCCGCCGCGATGCTGGTCTACTTCGGCACCTATTTCTGGCGCCTGGCCACATGGCCATTGGGCACCGCGGGTGCTGCCGAAGCGGTGGAACAATCCGCCCGGTGACGACCACCCTCCGCGCGATCTTGAACCGCTGGCGCCGCCGCCTGGCGCGGGCGCTGCTTTACCGCATCGTCTTCGGTGAACGCTCGCAGGGCCGCGCGCTCGCCCACACCCGCATCTCGCCAGCCACTTGCATCGAGCATGAAGATCGGTTGACGCTGGGCGACCATGTCTACATCGGGCCGTTCAACTTCATCGAGGCCAGCGGCGGCGTCACGATCGGCGATGGTGTGCAGATCACCAGCCACTGCAGCCTGGTCACGCACGCCTCGCACCGCACGCAGCGCCTGCTGGGCGAGGGCTATGCCAACTGGCCGGCCAACCGTGAGCGACCGGGCTGGATTGCCGGCCCGATCCAGATCGGCGCGTATTCGTTCATCGGTCCCCACTCGCTGATCGAGGCCAACACCCGGCTGGGCCGCGGCACGCTGGTGTGCGCTGGCAGCTTCGTGCGTGGCGACTACCCCGACTTCGCGATCCTCGAGGGTCGGCCGGCGCGCATCGTCGGCGACACGCGCCGCACCGACGAGCGCCTGCTGCAGCAGTACCCGGCGTTCAAGCCGCTGTACGACGCCTGGGCGGCCGAGACCACGGCCCCATGATCCGGCTGGTGCTGATCGGCGATGGCAACAGCCCGCACTTGCTGAAGTGGGCGCGGGCGCTGCAGGGCAGGGTGGACCTGTGGGCGATCTCGAGCCGCGGCTTCGACATCGGCTTCAACAAGCTGATGCCGCTGGACCGCAGACTCGCGCTGTGCACGCAGCCTGATTTCGAGGGTGGCAACGTAGGCCTGTTGCGCAACCTGCCGGAGGTGTCACGCTGGCTGCGCGAGGCCCGACCAGACTGGCTGGCGCCGCACTACCTGAGTTCGCACGGCACGCTGGCCTGGCTGGCCACACGCTTGGGCGGGGTCAAGGCGCGCCTCGCGGGTTCAGCGTGGGGTTCAGACATCCTGGTGGCGCCAGAACGCAGCGCCGCGATGCGCTTCGTCACCCGCCGCGTGCTGAAAGCCTGCACGCTGACCACCAGCGATTCCGCCCACATGGCCGAGCGCATGCGTGCGCTCGGTGCCGGCGAGGTGATGGTCTTTCCGTTTGGGCTCGAAAGCCTGCCGGCTGCGTCACCGTCCAAGGTCGAGCGGTTGTTCTTCGCCAATCGCGGGCTGGAGGCCATCYACCGGCCCGAGCGTGTGCTCGAGACCTTTGCCGCGATCGCGGCCCAATGGCCCGACGCGCAACTGGTGATGGCCAACGACGGTGCCTTGCGCCCTGCGCTCGAAGCGCGCGCCCAGGCGCCGGACCTGGCCGGCCGGGTGCGCTTCGTCGGCCGACTGGACGCAGCCACGCAAGCCACCTGGTACAGCCGCTCGCGCTGGTACGTGAGCCTGCCCGCCAGCGACTCGGTCTCGGTCTCGGTGCTGGAGGCGATGGGCCACGGCTGCCTCCCTATCCTGTCGGACCTGCCCGCCAACCGCGAGCTGGTGCAAGACGGCCGCAACGGCCTGATCCTGGCCGACAGCGAGGCGTTGAGCGCGCAGCGGCTGGCCCCGTTGGCCGAGCGGGCCGACCAGGTGTCGGCGGCGCTGCGTGCCTGGGTCGGGGTGCACGCGATGTTCCCGGCCAGCGTGGCGGCCTATGTCAAGCGGCTCGAAGCCTTGAGCGGCTCGAAGCCTTGAGCGGCCCGGCACGCGCGCGATGAACATCCTGTACCTGAACCATTACGCGGGCAGCCCGGCGCTGGGGATGGAATACCGCCCTTACTACCTGGCTCGCGAATGGGTACGTGCCGGGCACCGCGTGCGCATGGTCGCCGCCACCTACTCGCACGTACGGGCGCAACAGCCGAAGCCCGGGCGCGAGACCATCGACGGCATCGACTACGACTGGGTGCCGGCGCCGCGCTACCAGGGCAATGGGCTGGGCCGGGTCAAGAACATTGCCGCCTTTCTGGGCTGCGTGTGGTCTCGCACGCCAGCGCTGGTGGACGAATTCAAGCCCGACGTGGTGATCGCGTCCAGCACCTACCCGATGGACATCTGGGTCGCTCGCCGCATCGCCCGCCGCGCCGGCGCGGTGCTGGTGTTCGAGGTGCACGACCTGTGGCCCTTGTCGCCGATCGAGCTGTCGGGCATGTCGCCGAACCACCCGTTTGCGCTGCTGTGCGGCTGGGCCGAGAAGTCGGCCTACCGCGACGCCGACGTGGTCGTCTCGATGCTGCCCAAGGTGCATGCGCACATGGCTTCGCGCGGGCTGAACCTGGCCAAGCTGCACGTCGTGCCGAACGGCATCTCGCCAGACGACTGGCAAGGCGAGCCTGCGGCCTTGAGGCCCGACGTGGCGGCCACGCTCGCCACTGCGCGTGCTGCGGGCCGTGCGGTGCTGGGTTATGCCGGCTCAATGGGCCTGCCCAACGCGCTGGACGATCTATTGAGTGCCGCCGCGCTGCTGCGTGAGCTGCCGCTGACCATCGTGATGGTTGGCGATGGCCACGAGCGCGAGCGCCTGGTGCAGCGTATCGGTGCTGAGCAGCTGGCGCATGTGCACTGGCTGCCGCCGATCCCGAAAGCGCAGGTGCCGGCCTTCCTGGCCGCGATCGACATCGCCTACATCGGTTGGCAGCGCGTGCCCATCTACCGTTTCGGCATCGCGCCGAACAAGCTGATGGACTACATGATGGCCGGCTGCGTGGTGCTGCATGCGGTCGAAGCGGGCAACGACCCGGTCGCCGAAAGCGGCTGCGGCTTGACCGTGGCGCCGGAGTCGCCGGCTGCGGTGGCAGCGGGTGTGCGGCAGTTGCTGGCGCTGCCGGGCGAGCTGCGGCGCGCGATGGGTGAGCGGGGCCGCGCGTTCGTGCGGGCCGAGCACAGCTATCCGGTGCTGGCGCAACGCTTCGCCGACGCTTGTGTGGCCGCTCGAGGGGCTCGGCGATGAGCACCACGCCAGACCGCTACAGCCTGCTGCAGCCCGACGTGTGGCAACTGGTGCAGGAGCGCCAACGCGCAATCCTGCAGGGCCTGGCACGGCGTGGCTGGCGCGAGCCGGCGGCCTTGACATTGACCGAGGTCGGCTGCGGCGCCGGCGGCAACCTGCTGGAGTTCCTGCGCGCGGGGTTCGCGGCCTCGCACCTGACGGGTTGCGAGATCCTGCCCGATCGCTTGGCGATGGCGCGCGCTTGCCTGCCCGAGGCAGTGACGCTGTGGCCCGGCGATGCCGCCGCCGCACCCATCGCACCTGCCAGCCAAGACCTGGTCTTTCAAGCCACGGTGTTCTCATCGCTGCTCGACGACGCGGCCCAGCAGCGCCTGGCCGACGCGATGTGGCGCTGGGTAAAGCCAGGTGGCTCGGTGCTCTGGTATGACTTCACCGTGGACAATCCGCACAACCGCGCGGTACGCGGGGTACCGTTGGCGCGGCTGCGGCAGCTGTTCCCGCAAGGCCGGCTGCAGCACCAGCGCATCACGCTCGCACCACCGCTGGCGCGCCGCGTGGTGCGGGTGCACCCGTCGCTGTACACCGTCTTCAACACCTTGCCGCTGCTGCGCACGCACCTGCTGGCCTGGATCGACAAACAAGCATGAGCTCTTCCGCCGTCCCGTTCCTGCCGTTTGCCTTGCCCGAGATCGGCGAGGCCGAGATTGCCGAAGTGGTCGACACGTTGCGCTCGGGCTGGGTCACGACCGGCCCGAAAGCGCGCCGCTTCGAGGCCGCGTTCACCGAATTTCTGACGACCCCCAGACCTGTCGTTTCACGCCAGGCCCCCCAAGGGGGACAAGGGGCCTCGGGAGCGGCCCTTCGCCCCCTTGACGGCGACCCGTCATTGCAGTCGATTGCCGTCAACTCGGCCACTGCCGGGCTGCATCTGGCGCTGGAAGCCGTCGGCGTCGGGCTGGGCGACGAGGTCATCACGACCACCCACACCTTCACTGCCACGGCCGAGGTGGCGCGCTACTTGGGCGCCGATGTGAAGCTGGTCGACATCGACCCGGCGACGCTGAACATCGATCCCGCAGCGGTGGAAGCGGCGATCACGCCGCGCACCAAGTGCATCATCCCGGTCCATTACGCCGGGCTGGCAGCCGACATGACGGCGATCCTCGCGATCGCGCGCCGCCATGGCCTGAAGGTGGTCGAAGACGCCGCGCACGCGTTGCCGACCACACACCGCGGCCAACTCATCGGCACGCTGCAAAGCGACGCCACCGTCTTCAGCTTCTACGCCAACAAGACCATCACCACCGGTGAAGGCGGCATGCTGGTCACACGCGACACCGCGCTGGCCGAGCGGGCCCGCGTGATGCGCCTGCATGGCATGAACCGCGACGCGTTCGATCGCTTCACCGCCAAGGTGCCGAGCTGGTACTACGAGGTTGTCGCGCCGGGCTTCAAGTACAACCTGACCGATATCGCTGCCGCGTTGGGCTTGCACCAACTGGCACGTGCCAACACCTTCCAGCAGCGCCGTGTCGAGCTGGCCACCGCCTATCGCGAGGCGCTGGCCGGCCTGCCGTTGGTGCTGCCGCCAGAACCTGAAGCGGGCGACCAGCACGCCTGGCACCTGTATGTCGTGCGGCTAGCCGACGACGCACGCATCGGCCGCGACGCGCTGATCGAGCAGCTGTATGCCGACGGCATCGGCTGCAGCGTGCACTACATCCCGCTGCACCGGCACCCTTACTGGCGCGAACGCTACGCTTTGCGTGACGAAGATTTTCCGCACAGCCAGCACGCCTTCGAGCGCATGCTGAGCCTGCCGCTGTACACCCGCATGACGGACGCAGATGTAGTGCGTGTCGCGTCGTCGTTGAAGCGCGCGCTGGGCGCGTGAGGCCGTGCTGCTGTTCATGGCCAAACGCCTGTTCGATCTCACCTTCGTCGTACTGGGGCTGTTGCTGCTGGCGGGGCCGGGGCTGCTGGTCGCCCTGGCGATCAAACTCGACTCTCGCGGCCCGGTGTTCTTCCGCCAAGAACGCGTCGGTTGCGAGGGGCGGTTGTTTCGTATCTACAAGTTCCGTACCATGGGTATTGATGCTGAGCGCCTGGGCGGGCAACTGACGGTGGGCGCCGATCCGCGAATCACCCGGGTGGGCCGATGGCTGCGAGAATCGAAGTTCGATGAACTGCCGCAGCTTCTGAATGTGCTAGTTGGTGACATGAGCATCGTCGGGCCACGGCCCGAAGTGCCCCGGTACGTGGCGATGTATCCGGCTGCGCTCAAGATGCGAGCACTCTCGGTGCGTCCGGGCATCACCGATCCGGCCTCGCTGCGGTTCGCTAATGAGAGCGCTTTGCTGGCTCAATCCTCCGACCCGGAGCGCACCTACATCGAGATCGTGATGCCCGCGAAGCTGCACGAGGCCGTGGCCTATGCGGAGACGGCCACGCTCCGATCGGATCTGGTGCTGCTGTGCCGTAGCGTGATGCTGCTCATCGGGCGTCGCCCCGCTAAGTAAAATTCGAGCGTCCCCGAGACGGGACATTGTTGCCCTGGCCTAAGGTAAGGGGCTTCGCCATGAATTGACCAGGCTCGCCATGCCCACCATTCTTCTGACCGGCGCCACCGGATACATCGCATCCCACACTTGGCTGGCACTGCACTCTCGCGGCTTCAAGGTCCTGGGAATCGACAACTTCGCGAACAGTTCGCCTAGGGTCATCGATCGGCTCACAGCGATCATGGGATCGGCACCGAACTTCGAAGAGGTCGACGTATGCGACTTGGCTGCAATGAGGAGCCTTTTCGCGCGCCACGCGATTGATGCAGTGGTGCACTTTGCGGCGCACAAGGCAGTTGGGGAGTCGCAGGCGACGCCCCTGGCGTACTACAAGAACAACATTGGCGGTTTGCTGACTCTTTGTGAGGTCATGCAGCGAGCGGACGTTTCTCGCTTGGTATTCAGTTCCAGTGCCACGGTGTATGGCGAGCCGAAGTCGCTGCCCATTCGTGAGGACGCTGCCACGGGCGCGACGAACCCGTATGGTATGACTAAGCTGATGGGCGAGAGGATTCTGCAGGATTTGGTGACCGCCGACCCGAAACTGCAAGTGGCCAGCCTGAGGTATTTCAACCCCGTGGGCGCCCATGAAAGTGGCCAGATTGGCGAGGACCCGCGCGGCGTTCCGAACAACCTGATGCCGTACGTGGCCCAAGTGGCCGTCGGGCGTCGCGCAAAAGTCCATGTTTTCGGGGGCGACTACCCGACCGTCGACGGTACAGGGGTGCGTGACTACATCCACGTCATGGATTTGGCTGAAGGCCATGTCTCAGCTGTCGCGGCGCTCATGCAGGCGTCTGCGTCCTTCACTGTCAATCTGGGGACTGGTGTGGGCTACAGCGTCCTAGAACTGATTCATGCCTACGAACGGGCCAGCGGCCGYGCCATTCCGTACGAGATCGTGGATCGGCGCCCCGGCGACGTGGCGGCTTGTTTCGCCGACCCAATGGCGGCCAAAGAGCGGTTGAACTGGGAGGCGCGTCGGGGCCTGGATGACATGTGTCGGGATAGTTGGCGCTGGCAGTCCGCAAACCCGAACGGCTTGGGCGACCCGTCCGAAGAACTACCAGGCGCTTGATGACGATGACCGCCCATAGGGCGACGGTCTGGCACCGGTTGGACCGCTTTCTGGCTCGCCTGCGGCCGCATCGGGAACCGCTTTCGTTGCTGGTCGATTCGACGATGGTCGTGCTGGCCTGGAATGCGACGTACTTGTTCCGTTTAGGCTTCGAGCGCTGGCTGGGCGCCAGGCCCGTCTACGACCAGTATGTACTGCTGGGCGTGGTAGTGACCTACTTGGTTTCTCTGGCCGCAGCCAAGGTGCCGCAGAGCATGTGGAGGTTCTCGGGTTTTGGCGAAGTCAAGCGACTGACCTTGGCCTGCATGATGGCCGGCCTCTTCAGTGCGGTGGGCGTGATGGGGCTGCAACTGGTCCAGGTGCCGCGTGCCGTTTTGGCGCTGCATCCTGTGATGACGCTGATGGCCATGTGTATGGTCCGCATTGCCTACCGCATGCTGTACGAGCATTCGCGTGCCAGGATCACCGGCAGCGAAGCCGAAGTCAGGCGCGCATTGGTGCTCGGTGCGGGCGAGGCGGCCAAGCGGCTATTGGCGGGTATTCACCAGCAGGGCTGGATCGTGCTGGGCCTGCTAGACGATGACGCTGCCAAGCAAGGCGCCCGCATCGCTGGGGTGCCGGTCCTGGGGCCGTTGGCGGCCGTGCGGGACCGGGGGGTGAGGGGAGCCGCGACGCACCTGATCATCGCGCTGCCCGCGGCGAGTGCCGCGCAGCGCCGTCGTGCTGTCGAATTGTCAGGCGCGACCGGATTGCCAGTGTTGACAGTGCCTTCTGCGGAAGAGCTGCGCAGTGGCGACAGTACGGTCGAGCGAGTGCGCGATGTGGAGCCTGAAGACCTCTTGGGGCGCGAGCCGGTGCAACTGGACGAGACCGGCGTCGAGGAGTGCTTGGCGGGCAAGACGGTGCTGATCACCGGCGCGGGGGGCAGCATTGGCAGCGAACTGTGCCGACAGGTCGGACGCCTAGGGCCGGCGCGGCTAGTGCTCTACGAACTGTCGGAGTTCAATCTCTACAGCATCGAGCAAGATCTGGGATACCGGTTTCCGGGATTGGAACTGGTGCGACTGATCGGCGACGTCAAGGACTTGGGTCACCTGCGCGGTGTGTTTCGGCAATGGCGGCCGCAAGTGGTTTTTCACGCAGCGGCGTTCAAGCATGTGCCCCTCATGGAGGAGYACAACGCCTGGGCTGCGGTCCGCAACAACACGCTCGGTACCTACCATGCGGCATTGGCCGCCGCCGAAGCGGGCACCGATCGCTTCGTCTTGATCAGCTCAGACAAGGCGGTCAATCCGACCAATGTGATGGGGGCCACCAAGCGCGCGGCCGAACTGGTGGTCTCGGCGCTAGCCACTGAACATCCTGCCACCCGCTTCATGGCGGTGCGTTTCGGCAATGTGCTGGGCTCGTCGGGGAGTGTGATCCCGAAATTCAAGGAGCAGATCGCCAAGGGCGGCCCCATCACCGTGACCCATCCGGAGATCATCCGTTACTTCATGACCATTCCCGAAGCGGCGCGGCTGGTGATCCAGGCCGTCGCCATCGGACAGTCGGGTCAGGTGCTGGTGCTGGACATGGGGGAGCCGGTGAAGATCGTCGAACTGGCGCGCACAATGATCCGGCTGGCGGGACGCAGCGAGCGGGACATTCCGATCGTCTATACCGGTTTGCGCGCTGGAGAGAAGCTGTTCGAGGAACTGCTGGCGGACAGCGATACATCGGTCCCGACGGCCGTCGCCCGACTGCGCGTGGCCCGACTGCAGACCCAGGCCGGCCG